>JAABXR010000001.1 GCA_011776225.1 Phycisphaerae bacterium | reverse complement strand
AACACCTTCCGGCCAAGTCGGGCGCCCGCAACTTCTTCTGCAAACGAAGAAAAGTGCAAGTACCCTATTTTAATTAAATTCCTTAACGGCGATTAATGATAACTGTGCACGCATTGAACACAAAGGAATCGCCTAATCGATTGCAATATTATAAGGAGCAGATTCATGAATTTTCTTATCACTTACAGGCGAAGACAATGTCTCAACATTGTGTTCTGCCTTTTCTTGGGGACGCTACTCATCCTCAGTGGATGTTCCGGTTCCAAAATTTCACCAACACACCCGCAACAGGAATTTAGCAACGCTCAACTTCTTGAACTTGCGAACACAGGTCAGCCTGTCCCAGACCGTTACATTGTTCTATTTAACTTCGAAATTGCAGAGCCGGCTTCTGTAGCCAGTGAAATGGCTCAGGCTCACGGAATTGCACTAGGTCACACATTTGAAACTGCTGTCAAAGGTTTCTCCGGAATCGTTCCTGCCGGTCGCCTCAATGCGTTAAGAAACGACCCCCGTGTGCTTAAAATTGAAGCGGTGCACGTCCAACAACTCGATGCCCAGAACCTACCGAGTGGCATCGACCGGATTGAAGCTGACAGGAACCCAAGTGCAGACATCGATGGAGTGGACGATGTGCGCGTCGACGCTGATGTCGCTATCATCGACTCGGGTATTGATGGAGATCACCCTGACTTAAACGTAGCAGGTGGTGTTAACTTCGGCAATGGGCCGTCCAGGAAATGGAAGGACGGCAGCGGTCATGGCAGCCACGTTGCTGGCACGGTTGGCGCTCTTGACAACGGATTTGGGGTGGTAGGCGTCGCGCCGGGTGTTCGTGTATGGGCTGTGAGAGTGTGTGGCAACAGCGGCTTCTGCTTTACCGATGATATGGTTGCGGGTATTGATTGGGTTGCAGCTCGCAAACAAGAATATAAGAACATCGGTGGCAGCCCTGGAATCAACTTTGCCGTGGCCAATATGAGTATTAGTACCAATGATGATTCTAGTCCTTGCGACGCAAACTCGGACGCAGTGCACACAGCTATCTGCGGTTTGGTCAACGAAGGCGTGGTTTTCAGTCTCTCGGCGGGCAATGATAATCGTGTCAAGAATGCCTATCCTGAGGTTCTGGCGGTTTCCGCCCTCTCGGACTTCGACGGCAGGGGCGGTGGGATCGGCTCTCCGACGTGCCGTACCGATGAGGACGAATCCCTCGCCAATTTTAGCAATTTCGGGCCGGAAGTCGATATCGCAGCCCCCGGCGTCTGTATCCTTTCCACCTGGAAGGATGGCGCGTATAACACGATCAGCGGCACCTCGATGGCATCCCCACATGTAACTGGTGCTGTTGCCCTCTACCTGCATGCCAATGGTCTTGCGCCAGCAACGGATGCTGCAAGCGTAGACGCGATTGAGCAAGCCATTCTGAATGCAGCGCTTCCACAAAGCGACCCCTGCGGGTTTACTAATGAGTTTGCGTCTAATGAGCCGCTGCTGTTTGTGAATGCCACAGCATTCGGAGGAGATGGTACCTGCGATGACGGGTCCGGACCTGTTAATGACCCGCCTGTTGTAACTATTACCGACCCAGCGGCTGGCTCCGGCTTTGCATCAGGGGAGACAATTACTTTTCAAGGATCTGCAAGCGACACAGAGGACGGAGATTTAACCGCGAACCTGGTCTGGACTTCCAACATAGACAGTCAAATCGGTGCCAGTGGAAGTTTCTCTACAACTTTAAGTGACGGCACCCATATGATTACTGCAGAGGTAACCGACTCAGGCGGAAAAACCGGTAGCGATGCTATTACTATTACCGTTGGATCAGCGCCGGGTGTTACTGTCACTCAAATCAATCCGAATTCAATGCAAGCCGATACTTCTGTAGATGTGACGATCAGCGGGACTGGCTTTGCAGCGGGACCTGATGTGACGTTCGAAAACGCTAATGGGCCAGCGCCAACAGCTTCCAACATTGTCTTTGTCGATGCAAATACCATCACGTGCACTGTTACTGCACCCAGCGGTGGACCACCGCGGCCACGCGTTTGGGATGTTCGCGTAACCAATACAGATGGTTCTACTGGTGTATTGGCAGACGGCTTCACGGTCACAACACCTAATGGTACTATGGGCACTGATATTTAAACAATTTTTGCCGTATGATTTGGAGGTTTGGGGGGAATCGACTTCCTTCCCATTCTACTTAAGCCCGAAGTGCCCCCAACTCCATCGATTGCGGTAACAAAGATGACCAAAGGTTTGGTTTATAATCGCCTCTTCTGCCCTATGTCCCACCCCACCAAGAGCACCTGACGGTCGTCTTCTCCACGCCAGTTGGTGTGAATTGTCCGTCGTTGACAGGGAATACGGATCGATTTGAAGCGGCGCTCTATGTTAGTCGCTCGCCTAACACCAGCGTGGAGCCAACTCTATCACTCTGCGTAATTGCCTGGTTTGTGTAGGCGGTCGCACAACGGCTGCCCAACGCCATTTAACCCGGATCCCCACAACACCCGGTGTGCGGGTCCGCACTGGCCGTTTCAAACGTGCCGCTTCGTGACTAGCCCTTCCATCTAACGGGACAGGCTTCCTCCCCACAATCCCGAAGCGTCGGGATTGTGCAGTTGCCTTTCGCTAGTAATTGCTGTACATTTAACATACAGAGATTCACTTACAAGGGACTTGCACCTATTAGTTCACCCCGTGGGATAAACCATCCAACGGGGTTCATGCCCATGCCGGGGGTACACAACGACATGCAGCCGGCAGCGCTACGCGTCGCGCCGCTGATGCTGGGCATTGTACCGGACATGGCCAGTAGTACGGTGGAAATATTTACACGAGGTGGTCGCGAGGAGCCGAAGGTTTGTTTCTGTGATATATCCACCGCGCATTGTGGAATCCAGAAATACGGGATCAGAACGAGAGAAAAACCATCATGGAGGTGACTTTGTAAACCTTGGCTGCTGAGAATAAGACCATAACCCCATAATTCGCTTTCTTGGTGGCCAAGGACTTTTATTTACTGGTATGTACTTTTCCCTTGATTCATCAAGGGCATTATGTTATCTTTAAGAGAATTGACCAAAACATCTTCAGAAGTTTGCGATTGTGCAATGTCACTCAGTCGTGCGGCTGAAATTCGTGGTTGAACAACCGCGACCGATTGGGGTGAGTTGGAGATTCTATGTCTGCTATAACCCAAAAGTAAGAACAGTGGGAGGTATTATGATTAGAGAATTATCTTTTCTGTCATTAGTTCTATTATTATTGACCGCGACTGTTACGCCTCAAGAGAAAGAAAATTTGGAAATCGAGGAAATGGTGTTTTGTACTGCTGTAGAAGAAAGGGAACCCGTAGCGGTGGACACTGTTTTTGCGGATACAGTAGGACAGGTCTATTGCTTTACAAAAATTATCGGTGCTACCGATACAACATCGATTTCACATGTGTGGTATTATGAAGACGAAGAGAAGGCAAATGTTAATCTGGCGGTCAAATCAAAATCCTGGCGAACTTGGAGCTCAAAGAAGATTTTGCAGGAATGGGACGGCAAGTGGCGAGTCGATGTTGTTTCATCACAGCAGGAGATAATAAAAAGTGAGGAGTTTTTAATAAAACCAACATCGGAATAGTTGCGTGGACTTTAAACGTAGAAGTCCGTACGCCAAGAAGCTTACTAAATCTTATTGGCGCTCCGCTGTTTGTTGGAAACCCTGACACGGTAAAGGTTAGCCACTGGTCGTTAACCCGACACCGATCTCAAGACCATTAAATATCTCACCCGGAAGAGGTCGCCCGGCTGTTTGCTAAAATAAAGGACGAGCGCAACCGGGCCATGTTCAACACGATTTACAAATATATGGGTCTGCGGGCTTCGGAAGTGGGATTGCTTAAGATCGACGACGTCGACCTATATCGGCGGCGGATCCGTATCTACCGACTCAAGGGTGGCGTCTCTGGCGAGTGCGGCATCTTTTCGGATACGGCGAGACTTAGGAAGGCGTATCTTCACACTTCTCCCACACTATTTTCCCCTTGCATTTTACAATATAAGTTTGTTTACTTTATGTATAATCGAAAAAATCCAGACTGCAACGCACGGCTTCCCCCTACGGAGACAGAGAATCGGAGTATCGACTGAAAGGTACCTTCAGACACACCCCAATCTGATAATTGACAATCCTACACTGAATGCAAACATCTTCAGCGGTCATGAAGGCAGATTCATAACGCATCACCCTGAATTGCAGCAATTTTGTTGATTTGATTTGGATGTATGAATACGTTTGGGTTTAGACTGCGAAAATGTTGTCCAAATACGTGATTTTGTGCCTGGCTTTCAGATTTGGACTGCACACGCATGCCTCAAAATGGTAAAATTCTGCAGCCCAAACCTTCAATAGTCGTATTACAACACTACTTTTCGGTCATTCAATTATATGTTAGAAGTGTAAAATATCCGTGCTCTTAAAAAGAAGAAATTTTGCAAAATGAACCTTGCGGTTAAATTGCGCATAATGTATATTTTCTTAAGATGGAGATCGAAAGAGTTGTCGAAGCCATTGGAGCAAAGAGGATTCGGATCACGGATCACGCCGATGAAGAAGCGCAAGCTGATAAACTAAAATATGAAGAAGTATACTTCTCTGTATTGAACGGAGAAATAATTGAAGATTATCCTAAAGACAAACCCTATCCCAGTTGCTTAATCTATGGCCAAACATTCGCAGGTGAACCGGTTCATTCGGTCTGGGCGTACAATAAAAAAACGAAATGGGCGGTACTAATCACAGTCTACAGACCTGATCCTGAGCGATGGATCGATTTCAAAATCAGAAAGAAGAAATAATGAAGCCTTTTGATAAATGTCCTATTTGTGGCAACGAACTTATCGAAAAAGAAGTGGAGAAGATTCTTCGTGGCGGCAAGCATACCGCTGTTGTAACCGTACAGGCAGAAGTTTGTCTGCATTGCGGGGAGCGTTTATATTCGGAGGAGCAAGTCCGTCTTTTTGAACAGATTCGGACAAAGCTTGCTAAAGAGCAAACTCAGGATTACGAACACATGGGGAAATCCTATCACGTACCTTTAAGCTAATTTCAAGGCAAGCTGCTTTTTATAAACGTCTCCCGCACTACTTTCACGTCGTGTCATCATCTTATTAGTTGAGAACCTGAGGAAAATAAATTAGCACTATATATTTCCAACATTGCCTGAAGAGCCCTTGGCAAGTTGGGACTTCTAACTTTGCCTTGAGCTGACCAAGGTCTGCGGGTTTTTGGGTTGGTTTTTTGCTCTTTCGAAGGCTTATTTTTAACAAAACGTTAGGTGCAATTAATCCCTTGGCACAGCTCAGGCTGTTGTTATATGTTAATGAAACCTTAATTCAATAATATTGCTAACCTGCAAACTCCAGGTTCTGAGATTCTGGCTCTCGAATCAGTATTGACTTTCTATCGGTAATTGTTTATTTTTATGGCATGATATTTTGCACGAAAAAAAAGAAGTTTGATTTATCTGGAATTTTGGTGATGGTATTTTATTTAATTTCTATCATTTTGGCACCTTTGTTCCATCATCACGCTGAAGAGCATCATCACGACTCGGTAAATAGCGGATATCATTCCCACACGGCGCCTTTCTCAACACACACATCCGCACACCACGCAGACGGCAAGCAGGAAGATACCACATCTCAACATTTTTGCGATACGATTACTGCACATGAGGATATGGTGGGGGTAATCCAGGGGCATTCCGGCAACACGTTCAATCCGGTCAAATTTTTATCTACCCTGGTTTCATCTATTAAATCATCTCTCGAAAGTAATTCTCATAAGGTTTCCCGTCAATATGCTTTCAACTTGTTACCGCTGCAACCGCAACAGGATTATTGCGTCCTTACGGCGACAAATCTATCTCCTCCACAAGCTTAACCTTCATTAAGAAAAACCCCTTTATTTCTTAACTGCCGGAGATCGATCACGGTCAATCACTCGTGATCTTTTGTCCTGGTGATAATTACTCTTTGCATTTGTGGAGGATTTCCTTTGAAACGAATTCAAACAATAGTGTGTCTCGTTGTTACTCTTTTTGCCGCGCGAGCTGTGGCACAAGACATTGAGGGAGAGAAACTGACATTAACTTTGCCGCAAGCGGTCGACCGGGCTTTGGAAAACTATCCGGCCATTGCGATTCAACAAGATGCCGTGAAACGGGCGCAGGGACTGAAAACCACAGCGGGTATTTTCCCCAATCCAACGCTCACATATTACCGGGAGGACCTGAGTTTTAATGACACGGATGTTGGCGAGTGGATCCTTTCCGGTGGTCTGCCTCTGCATTTTCTGTGGACGCGCTGGTCAAAGGTGGCCGCTGCGGGGCAGCAGGTTGAGGCAGAGCGATTCTTCTTGGCTGATGTCCGACGTCAAATTACATTTGAAGTCCAGAAAGCGTACGTTGAAACGTATTTCGCCGAGAAAAATTTGCAAGCCTGGCAAAAGGCCACCGCCGTGTTTGATCGGGCTGCTGAGGCCGGCCGGGCCCGTTTCGCAGATGGGGATCTGTCGGGCTACGATCAGCAGCGTATCGCGCTTGAACAGCTGCGATACCAAAAGGTAGCCGCCGAGGCCCGGGTAACGCTCAACAACAGCAGGAGACAATTGGCGTTTCTTGTCAATCCCGAACAAGACGATGTGCTCGTCCACACCACCGATGATTTTCAAACGCCCACGCCAGAATTGACTGAGCAGAACTTGCTCGACTCGGCCCTGGAAAACCGACCCGATTTACAGGCTGCCAGCGCCACTTTGCGAAGTAAGCGGGCCTATTTGACGGCAAATAAGTGGCAGGCGCTGCCCGAAGTATCGGCCGTCGCAGGGTACAAAAAGCAAGTGGATGACTTTAAGGGGTCGGTCTTTCAGGTTAATGTCAGCATCCCGATCTTCGACCGCAATCAGGGACAGATAAAAACCGCCCGGGCCGAATTAGATCAACAGATTTTAGAAACCGGCTTGCTCGAAAGGAAGATCGCGATGGAAGTAAAGCAAGCGTTCGAAACGGTCCGACTTTATCGCAGGCAAGTCGAACAGTTCCTGCAAATGGAGAGTGAATCCCCGGACGAATTTCTGGAAACCGCCCTGTTTGCCTACAGGGAAGGGGAGATGTCATTGCTTGAGTTGCTCGATGGCGTCCGGGCGTACAGCGAATCCTTTCAGACCCGGAACGATTTGCGCCGGCAATATCTCCTCAGCATTTTTGCATTGGAGAACGCGACGGCGACGCGACTTCTGGATTTTTAAAAAACTGTGAAGCTAAAGAGAGGCTATTATGTCAAGACAAGCTATTTATCTATTTGTTTTTGGGTTTCTGATTGGGATTGCGGGAATCGGCTGCCATAGCCATGATGAAGCCAGCCAAGAACACGAGCATGAAGGGACCTCTGTCACGTTGTGGACGGAGAAAACCGAGCTGTTTATGGAATATCCGCCGCTGGTCGTGGGAGAAGAAGCAGCCTTTGCCGTTCATCTCAGTGACTTGAGTGATTTCAAACCCGTCACTCAGGGCCAGCTCACCTGTATATTTACGAAAGGCGATGGCGAACAGGTAACCGTCATGGCGGATGCCCCAAGCCATCCCGGAATTTTCCGGCCGGTTGTGACTTTCTCGGAACCGGGGGAATACGACCTGGAGCTGCGGCTGGAAGGGTCACAGGTTTCGGATGTGATCCGGGTAGCGGATGTTCGGGTTTATGACAATGAAGCGCACATCCCACATGCCGAGGAAACCGCTTCCGGAGAAGAGCTGATTACTTTTCTGAAGGAACAGCAATGGAAAATCGACTTTCGCACCGAGTCGGTAAAACAGCATGTGCTCTCGGCTTCCGTGGGAGCGGTTGGAGAGATTTTGCCGAAACACAGCATGCACGCCCAGGTCCCGGCACCGGTCAATGGTGTGATTTTGGCCGATCAAAATGAACGCATTCCCAATCTTGGCAGTCGGGTTTCGAAGGATCAAGTTATCGCCGTGATTTCTCCTCCTGCGAATACGGAGACCAGTCTGAATGCCGTTCGCGCCGAATATCTGCTCGCCAAAGCAGAGTATGAGCGAGCGCAACGCTTGTTCGAGAAGGAAGCCGTTCCGCAAAAGCGATTGGAGGAGGCGCGACTGAAATATGAAAGCAAAAAGGCCGGGTTTGATGTCATTGCGCAGCAGGTTGATTTCGGCCCGCTTGCCAATGATGATGGCGTCTCGGCAATGCACTTTCACCTCAAATCCCCCATCGACGGAATTGTCGAAGACATCCATTTTCATGTCGGCGAAACAGTGGCGCCGGGACAGCAGCTGTTCACGATCACGAATCCCGGTCGGATCTTATTGAAAGCCAATGTGCCGGTCGCCCGTATCGCACAGATAAGAGAGACCGGTGATGCCGCTTTCAAGGTTGAAGGTTACGAAAAAGAGTTTCGAGTCGGCGACCTTAATGGCAAACTCATCTCCATTGGCAGCCTGGTTGACGAGAAGTCGCGTACCGTTCCAGTCATTTTCGAAATGGCCAACCCTGAGAACGTACTTAAAATTGGGATGTTCGCTGAAGTCCGAGTCAAAACCTCGGAAACCGTCGAAGCTCTTGCCATTCCGAACAGCGCTATTTTTGACGACAACGGCACGCCCGTCGCCTATGTGCATGTCGGAGGCGAGTCCTTTGCAAAACGCGTCCTGGAGACAGGTATCACCGACCGCGGTTACATGCAAGTGCTCTCTGGTGTTTCTGCAGGCGAGCGGGTGGTTACGGTTGGGGGATATCAGGTGCGGCTGGCGTCGCTGTCGACTTCGGTGCCGACAGGTCATGGGCATGAACATTGAGGTAAAGAAAGGAGGTCATAATATGAATAAAGGAGTTGTCACGCTGTTGGCTGTAATCTTCATACTTACTGTTGCCTGC
>JAABXR010000253.1:1620-17966 GCA_011776225.1 Phycisphaerae bacterium | reverse complement strand
CTTATCCCCCCAAAGGTTTCTCCGAGGCCCGTCAGTCCTTCGTCTGTTTTCAGCTCAACGATGGTGCGCACAAATCCGTCAGGCGATCCATAGGAATGGCGCGTTGGTGCCTCGATTGGGATAAAGAGCGTTCGTGCTTTAATATCCGTTATTTTCATTGTTATCCGTGATATTAAATTAAATTTTAAAATTTAAAAAACGCCGTATTTGCGAAACACCTCTAAAGGGGCTCCGCCGGCTTTGAGGTCTTCACGAACTTTGGTCTCAGTTTCAAAGCGCTTTTCAGCTTCTTCGAGGACTTTAAGCGTGAGTTCTGCCGGGATAATGATGATACCGTCCAGGTCGCCAAAAACATAGTCTCCGGGATGGATCGGGACCCGGGTAGATGTCGTACCAGCTAGGTTTATCTGCTTTTCCCACTCGATGATGTCAAAACGGCCATAGGCTTCGACGGGACACTGGTAGCGAGCAAACGCCGGGTAACCCATGGCGATAACGTATCCGGAGTCACGAATACCGCCATCCACCACAGTTCCAACACAGCCCTGTCCGCGGGCGGCCGTGCTGGTAATCTCGCCCCAATGGGCGGCGACATAATCGTTGCCGGTGTCCATCACCAAAACACAGCCGGGCCATAAACTTTCAATCATTTCCAGCCCGGTCTCTTTTTGCTCGCGCTTTGGACTGTTGCTGCCGCGCACGGTAAAAGCAGGCCCGGCAACCTTCATGGATCGTTCCAGCGGTTTAATCGACGGTGAAAGAGCCTGGTCCGGATAGCCAAACTCCTCGAGGGTGTCATAAATAAGGGCGCTGTAGAGCGGTTTAAAACGTTCGGCTATTTCCGGCCAATTGAGGTTGTGCATGTTAAGGCTCCCGGGTTAGCATAGTATGATCTTCGGCCAATTACGAAATTGTGGACATTAATTCCGGCTGCGTGCATAACTGATTTCAACTTCTGCCTGTTTCGCGACCTTGCCCTGGGTCACAACGTAAGGGCTATCCCCCACCTTTATTAACTCGAAGTCAACCCTGTCACCGTTCCAGGTAACTGACGTGCATTCGGTGTCAGCCGGTAACAGAAGATTTAAGATGAGATTTGAATTCTCGCTTTCCAGAATCAGCTTTATTTGTGAATCTTGTTTCAGGTGATAGAATTGATACCCAAAGGAGGCTTGTGATGCCGCATATCCGACTTTAATATGAATTTCATCCTCGTTGGCGCTGATCCACCTTGGCGAACAGCGAACTTTTCGGAACGAATCTTCCAGGTCTTCGATGCCGGCCAGTCCCTCGATAAAGGCATAGAGCATGGCTGAAGATCCCCAGCCGTCGGTCGGCATGGCTTCAGGACTGGTACTGGTTTCTTCCGATGAGGGGTCGCCATTGGGGAAATACCATAAATAGGTTGCCCCATGCTCTGCGATCATCCGACGGTATTGCTCCAATGTCTGATGCCCGTAGTGTTCGAAACCGTGTTCAAAAGCTGCCCGCGCGAGCTCGCCACCGACCAGCGGGAAGATACCGCCATTAATATAAGCGCCTCCGGTTAATTTATCGTCACCGAATATGCCATCGGGAAAAGGGGGATCGATACCGAACCATTCGGCAAAAGCACCGGTGTTTCTGCGTCTGTGTTGATATTCCTTGAGGATGGCCACGGCCATCTCATGGGTTGCCAATCCTCTGTTTATGGCCATGGGCGTGCTCAAACTCAGTTGCTCTTTTTCATCCACACCGTCGATCGTGACCGGCGTCAGTTTGTGAAAATGGGTATAAAATCGCCCGTTAAACAGCAGGTCGTTCGCACGCTGGCGCAGGCCAAGCGCGATTTCCTGCCAGCGCGAGGCGGCACTAACGTTACCTACAGATGTATACATCTTCGAGAGCAGCCAAGCAGCTTCATAGAAACCGCTGTTGTCGCCGTGGAAAATGCCCCAGAATGTGTCATCCGTGATCTGAAAGTTGAGCCAGTCCGCGCGCCCGGCCGTATAATCGAAATCCCAGGTATCAATCGTGTAGGGCCGTTTCACCAGCTTGTGTTGACTGTCCCACCGCAGCGGATGCGTATGCGTGTAGGTTAAAGCACGATCCAGGGCAGAGAGTAGGGTTTTCAACCACTCATTGTCCCCCGAAGACTGCCAGGCAAGATACGCCGCTTTGACGAATCGATATTCAACATCCGCTTCAACAGGGACACGCACCCACCTTTCCCAGTTTTCTCGTTCCGCCGAAGGTTCTGTAGAGACGTGATCGAATATCCGACCGTTGGCTGCCTGCATACCCGCAAAACAATTGATCGTGCTCAGGACATCCGGCTCGATATGTTTTCCCCCGCGCAACATATCCGAATGGTCTCTGATCCAGAGTGCAGGGCTATCGGGCGATCGAAAGCCACGGACTGTTTCCTCTTCGATCTTTAGCTCTATCAGGCTGGCCTGTAAAAATGCGAGAATCTGAGCGCAAAACGTTTCCCACACACCAGAAGAGGTTCTTACGTGCAGCATATAAAAAGAAATTTATTGAATTACATTTCTGCCAATGCAGATAAGAATCTCTTTTATGATCGATAATATAAGATAGATTTGGCGCAAATCCTTTGCAATAAAGGCAACAATTGTTAGACCTTTCTCTTATACAAGGGTCAACTGCCTGCTTCACGTCTGATTTCTCGCAAGCGTTTCATCGTGTCCAACGCTCCCCGACCGAACGTTTCATATAGTTGTAAATACTCAGCATAAAGTCGCTTAAATATGGCGTGCGCAGAGGGGTCAGGCGAGTAAACCTTGTCCTTGACTCTGGCCATTGCGCGGGTCGCGTCGGAAAAGGTGGCATGGCCTCCCATTTCGGGACCAGCGGCGACGGCTCCGCAAATAGCGGAGCCAAGAGCTGCCGCCTGGGAAGAAGCTGCGACGTTGAGTCTTCGTCCTGTCACGTCCGCGTAGATTTGCAATAACAGCTGATTTCGTTCTGACAGGCCACCGCAGGCATACAGTTCATTGACCGGAATCCCTTGTTCGGTATGGTTATCGATAATTGCATTCGTGCCAAATGCGGTGGCTTCGATCAAGGCCCGGTAAATATCTTCAGGCCGTGTCGCCAGGGTCAACCCCATGATCAGACCCGAGAGAGAGGCATCCATCAATGTGGAGCGGTTGCCGTTCCACCAGTCTAACGCCAGCAATCCGGTCTGTCCGGATGGTATCTGTGCTGCCAATGATTGCAGATAGGAGAAAACATCCTGCCCCGTCTGTTTTGCGGTTTCGTGGTAGTGCGCAGGTAATTGATTTTTGGTAAACCAGGCAAAGATGTCGCCAACCGCAGATTGTCCCGATTCATAGGCTACCAAGCCCGGCACAATGCCGTCTTCGACAATGCCTGCTATCCCCCCTGCGAGAATTTTCTTTTCATGCATGACCAGGTGACACGTACTGGTGCCGAGGGCCAGCACCATTTTCCCGGTCTCCGCCACCGTGCTGCCCAAAACCGCGGCGTGGGCATCAATCATGGCTACGGCGATCGGTATGCCCGGAGAGAGTCCGATTTTCCTGGCCCAGGATTCACGCAGGCCCCCGGCCCGACTTCCCACCGGATAAATATCGGAGGGGAGTTTTTCCTTGGCAAATGTTGCAAATTCGGGATGCAGGGCACCTAGGTAGTCTTCTGAAGGAAAGCCATCGCTTTTGGACCACAGTCCTTTATACCCCGCTTGGCAGGCGCTGCGTTTTTCTTCGCCACAGAGCTGCCACACGAGCCAGTCACCGGCTTCGATGAGACGGTCAGCTGCCGTATAAACCTCTGGCGCCATTCGCAGCATACGCAGTGTTTTAGGAAACATCCATTCCGGAAAGAGCCGTCCTCCGTAGTAGGATAGGAAAGTCTCACCCCGTCTTTCGGCCAGCTCAGTCATGTCCTGGGCTTCCGGCAGAGCGGCATGATCTTTCCAGAGTTTGACCCATGCATACGGGTTGGATGAAAATTCCGGAAGCGTGCAAAGCGGAGAGCCGTCTTTCAGCGTAGGCAGAACCGAAGAAGCGGTAAAATCGACCCCGATACCGATGACTTCTTCGGACTGAACTCCGCCTGCATTCAGGACCTCTGGCACGATTTGCTGTAGGACCGTTAGGTAATCACGTGGATTCTGGAGTGCTGTATCAGCTTCCAGACGGGTACCGTCAGGCAACTGGGATTCGAGCACGCCATGAGGATACTCCGCGACTGCGGTGGCGATCTCATCACCCGATTTCGGGTCAACCAGCAGCGCCCGCGCTGTTTTCGTACCGTAATCGAGTCCGAGGACGATCCGTCGTTCCGACATGATAATCTAAAATAAAGAGTTTTTCAAAGCGTATAAACAATCTAACGCGGCAAATAACCTGCAGCGAAGTGAGCACTTTTTATGCTGAAAAAACAAAGGCACTTTTGGGATGATAGAACATCCAAAAACCATAAGCCCTTCGCTGTCAGGTTAATTTGCATTGTTAGAAGCCCTGTTTATTATCATTTTTTGGAAATATGATTATCTCGTCTTTTGCATTTTGAATTGATATCATATCTGAATTTTTACAATTATATTTTAGGTGGAAGAATCCATTTAAATCAAATGATGCTTTTGGCTGACAATAAACCAAAAAAGCCATCGGTTCCAATCCATCAATATGATATTCAAATAAAACTGACCCTTCAAAAATATCATAGAATAATATCTTATTCATATCAAGGCAGGCAATTCTCATATTTAAGGTATCTATTGCTATACCCAAATTATAGTCTCTTGAGATTTGTCTATTTTCGTAATTATAAAAGTAAGAATGAAAATTCGTTGAACCTGTAGGGACTTCAATTTCTGCGATGTTATCTGTAATCCAATTACATATTAGGCCGTATCTTAAATAGCCTTCAAATATTAGTATGCTATCTGATATAGCACCGTGAAAAAACATTCCATTGCCGCGTTCAGCAGAACCTATATATGTAATTATATTATTGCCCGATTTGCTTTTGAACACCTTGGAAATGTTAAGGGAGTTTTCGTTTTGTTGGGCGGACGTAATACAATATAAAATCAGAATGAAGATTAAAATTTTCAATGTATGTATCATATTAATACTTCTAACATCATTTGAATTTCACAACATGGCACACCGGCTGAGGAACATCAGGCATATAAAGTGTATGGAATATCCAGCAATTCACACACAGCGATGAGCCTGTTCACCTGATTCCCATAAACCCCGTGGATGTGATTGCAGGAGTAGCTGGCGAAGAACTCTTCCGGTTCGACCTGCAATTTGAAGAAGGCATGCGGCCAGTTATCCTGAACCTCGTTGATTAGTTTGTCGTTCACTTTGTTCTCGAATTGCACAAATTCTCCCGGGGCAATCGCCATCCAATAGTTCCCCGAAACCCGCATAAGTCTGGCCAGGGTAACCTCACCTGGCGCAGCCAAATGAAAAACAGACGCCCCACCAGCCGGGAAATAAAACCCTTCCGGGCGGAACTCCACCTTTGCCAGATTTTCCCGGAAATCGAAACTCTTCGCCGCAAAATAGGTGGCATGCTGACCGGAATTCACCAGATCCAGTACACCGTGTTCGGCAAAGTAATGGCGCACATCCGCAAAGAGAACCGGTGTATGAGCAAGGTACTTGAAAATCTGCATCGTCAGGGCGGCATCCATGTCTGCTTCTGTGGCGCAAACCATAGGCTCCTTGGGGCCGTCGAAATCATAGGGATCGTTCATAAAAGCTTCCGGAACGTCCGTTGTGCCGTAATGATTGGTGAGTTCCGTCTGAGATTTAATGCCACAGAAATCGAATCCCTTTTCTTCGTTGATTTCTTTCATCGCATAATAAATGCGGATTTGAAGTTCGAGTTTCTCCGGTGTAAGTTCTCTACCGTTGTAGTGAATTTTTCGGACATGTTTTTCGCACCACTCTCTGGCAGCCTTCGCCTTAGCCTCATCGATTCGTTCCGCTCTACGGATGACTTCCAACTGGTCAACATGCTCCACGTCGATGCCAAATTCTGCCATCCATTGATCCGTATTGCTTACCGCAGTATAGATTCCGATGGAGCGCCCGCCGTAGAGCCCATAGGTCTCCCCCCGTAACTTGCTGATTGCCCCCGCCGCATCGATGTAATCGAACATCTGCTGTGTCAGTGTTTCATCCTCCAGATTGCCGAAGAGTTTGCGGTGATCGATGCCGATTTGATCGAGTGCACCGCTGGCGGCCATCAAAGCTACCAGGCCAGGGTATTGAGGATTGATGTTTGAGTAAAGAAGCAACGGGCCAGGGGCGAATTTGGCCGAAATTGCTGTAAATTGCGGGAAGGCCCATACTGCATAATTGAAAATGGTCATATCTACGTTGTGTGAACGCAGATATGCGGCTTCTTCTGCAGCCAGCCGGTTGCTCCAAATTATCTCCCGACCCGTAACCACTTCGTATCCCGCCTTCTCAAGGGTTGTCTCCAATGCTTCCATAAATCGATTGTTGACTTCAATTAGAGGCTTTTGCAAAAAATCGCGTCCATCGGAAAATGTCAAGATACCTACTTTAATCTTTCGCATCTTCTGCCTTTCAATAATAATCTGCAGTCAAACTTATTTGCTAGCCGGTTTGAACAATCAATGAAGTGACCTTGATTTCTAAAGATATGGGTTACACAAAAAAAATGCAATAAGATAGTTGGGTGATGGCATTTTGTGGAGACATTTAGTTAGTATAGTAACCTGCATGGTTCATGAATTGGGCTTCTTGGTCAATTTAACACATAGACAAACAATGGGACGAAAGCAAGATGAGTCGAATCCGTGGTTTGTGAGTTATTCATGTTAAGTGATGCAATAAAGCTCGAGCAGCCAGCTTTAACCGGAGATATTGCACAATAACATCACAGAAGATTCACCTGAGAGCCAGAATTTGGCACCAGCTTAGATCTGCTAAATGATCTTGCTTTTGCATTTGTTGCTTTGTAATTTGATTTTCTAGACGTGGTGCCAAAACCAGTTGGATTGTCCCCTGGTCACAGATTCCCGGTATGAGAATTATCAAAGGAGTGTAGCGGTTCGTCCAAATATGGTTTTATGACACGCATCGGCAGGAGATGATTCCATTCACAAACTGATGTTGAAATTCAAACTTAAATGAAAGGATCTGTCATGAATGAAATATTCACCATGTTCAGTTGCATTTTGTTTGTTGCACTTTCTATGTCTGCTGCTTCAGGACAGGAGTCGTCATTTAATGGATTGGGAATGAACCTTGGGAACCTCTCACGCTTATCGCATGCGAAGACACGTTCAATCAGTCCGGAGAATTTTACCGGTGAGAAGGGCAAGGGAGGAATGTCGATCGATGGCCCTGCTGCTAGTGCTGCCCGTGATCTGGGACAGGGATGGAAGGTTTCTCCCTATGTCAAGATTGAACCCAAGACGACATTTGTATTGGCCGAGATTGAAGGTCCGGGCGCCATCCAGCAAATCTGGATGACTCCATCAGGCAACTGGAGATATTCCGTTCTGCGTTTTTATTGGGATGGAGAAGAAGACCCGTCTGTGGAAGTTCCGGTAGGTGATTTTTTCGCCAACGGTTGGGGAAAGTATGCCCAGGTAACCTCCCTCCCGGTATGTGTTAATCCAGGAAGTGCTTTTAACTGCTACTGGGAAATGCCTTTTCGGAAATCCTGTAAGATCACAATGGAAAACCTGGATGAAAACATCATGACTCTGTACTACCAGATCAATTATACGCTAACCGAGATTCCAGACGATGCTGCCTATTTTCATGCCCAGTTTCGGCGAACGAATCCTCTGCCATATAAACAGGTCTACACTATCCTGGATGGCGTCAAGGGATGGGGACATTATGTTGGCACATATATGTGCTGGGGTTCGAACAACAGCGGCTGGTGGGGCGAAGGGGAGATCAAATTCTATATGGACGGCGACAAGGAATTTCCAACAATTTGCGGAACGGGCACGGAAGATTATTTTTGTGGTTCTTATGGTTTTGTGTCTGATAATGAATATCAGGAGTACACAACTCCTTATGCCGGGATGCCACAGGTCATCAAACCGGACGGGCTTTGGAACTCACAGATGCGGTTCGGACTGTATCGCTGGCATATTATGGATCCTATCCGTTTCGAACGAGATCTGAAAGTGACAATCCAGGCTCTCGCTTGGCGCTCCGGCGGCCGATATCTGCCACTTCAAGATGATATTTCCTCTGTGGCTTTCTGGTACCAGACGGAACCCCATGCGCCTTTCCCGAAATTGTTGGACAAAGATGGTTTAGAGATCAAATGATGCCTTTTTGATCGGTAGGTGGGAATGCAGTAAATCTTTATGGCAGTGCAGGTGTGCAAAGACTGTCTATTCGGCAAAGAGATCCCGGTCTCAGCACATAACACGACTAATCTATCTTGCTATGCCTTAGCTGGTCCACTGCCAGTGCTACAATGATGACTATTCCGGTGACAGCCTGAGTTACCCAGGTGGGCCAGCCGTTGAGTTGACATCCCGTTCGAATGACCGTCATGATCATCGCACCAACAAGGCTGCCAAGGATCGAACCTTCCCCACCTGATAGGCTGCCACCCCCGATCACGACGGCCGCGATAATCTCAAGCTCGAGTCCGACAGCCCCGGTGGGATCGCCCTGTTCTTGATACGACATGAGCATGAGTCCGGACAGACCGGCAAAGGTTCCGGCAGCGGCGTAAACGAAGACCTTAACGCGTTCAACCGCAACCCCACAAAGTCGGGCGGTATCCTCATTCGATCCGACCGCAAAGATGTGCCGCCCCAGTTTTGTGTACCTGAGGAATCCGGCCACAATGATTGCCAACAAGACCATTAGCCATGCGCCCGGAGGAATCAACATCCATTTCCGGTCAGGTGGGAGCAGCGCCAATAGTCCGCTCAACCACGTCTGTCCAGCGTTGATAGGGATGCTTCTTGCCAGGCCTTTTGCGACGCCTCGAACGACCAATAACGTGCCGAGTGTAACGATAAACGGCACCAATCGCAATCGTGTGATCAACAAACCGTTAAGCAGCCCACAAATCAAACCGGCGGCAATGCCACCCAGTGCAGCGACGAGTGGATCCAATGCAAAATCTTTCATCAGAAGTGCGGTCACCACGGAACTCAAAGCAATAATAGAGCCTGCCGACAGATCGATTCCTGCCGAGATAATGACCAGGGTCATGCCGATGGCAGCTACGCCAACGATGACGGTCTGCAAAACCATTATCTCCAGTGCGTTGAATGATGCAATCTTGCTGTTAAAGGCGGCGAAAAAAAAGAATACAAGAAACAGCGCCAGCAACGGGCCAAATTTGTTGAGCCACGACCACCTTTTCTCAAATGAAATTGCGCGTTTTTTGGGCAAAGCCATCATAAGGATAGGGTAAACTGAGATTTATAATCTTCAGACACACATTTCTTGATACCACTATTCTATTTGCCAACGAATCATTTTAGGGTTTCCTGACCGGTCGCGGCCATCATCAATTTGTGTTCATCGATTTCTTCGACGGATTTCACAGCGCTCAGCCGGCCGCGAAACATCACTGCTATGGTGTTGCATATGCCGATCAATTCAGGAAGATAGCTGCTGATCACCAAAACGGCACCGGGTGCCCGACCTTCGCCTGCTGAACCGGATGCGAAGGCATCGATAACCTCGTATATCTTTGCTTTTGCCGCCACATCAATACCGCGGGTGGGCTCATCCAGCAGCATGATGTCAACACCATGTTGCAGCAGTCTTGCAATGGCTACCTTCTGTTGATTGCCGCCTGACAATTCAGCGACGTCCTGTGCAGGTGACAAGCACCGGATGTCTAGAAGATCAATCCATTTTTGTACAACTGCTCCCTGGTTTCTCGGCAAAACCAGATTGAGCGGGCCGAATCCTCTGAGTTTTGATAGAGTCATGTTGTCAGCAAGATTGAGATTGGCCGCGAGTCCTTCGCTGCGATTTTCGCTGAGCATGCCGACCCCTTGCAGCCAACGTTTTGCCGGCGAGGACGGACCGAGGTGAATGCCGATCTTGATTTGGCCTTGGCGAACCGGGTCGAGCCCAAAAATGGCACGCAACATTTCTGTTCTTCCGGCACCGATCAAACCGCTGATCCCCATTACTTCGCCTCTGCGAAGAACAAAGATCGCATTTTCCGGTTTTTCTAATCCTGCCAGATTTTGTATCTCCAGAACCGGGGATCCGATTTTTCGGGGTGTCCTTGGGTAGAGATCCTTGATTTCCCGTCCCACCATCATGCGCACAATTTCCGTAGTTTGGGTTGACCGCAGTTCTTGCGTACTCACGACAGAGCCATCCCGTAGAACGGTCACACGATCTGAAATCAATTGCACTTCCTCCAGGAAATGTGAGATGTACACAATGGATAAGTTTTTGTTCTTGAATTCTGCAATGATTTTGAAGAGCCGGTCAATATCGTGGCGCGATAAGCTGCTCGTCGGTTCATCGAAAATGAGGACCTCGCATCCGATAACCAAAGAGCGTCCAATCTCGACCAATTGTTGCAGGCTGACCGGCAGATCTTTGATGCGTATGTGTGGTTTTAATTGTGGGTGGTTCAAATGTTGGAGGGCTTCTTGAACCCGATTCCGCATTTCTTCCCACCGGACAAATCCAAATCTAACGGGCTCCATACCCAACAGCATATTTTCTTCGACAGTGAGGTGAGGCACCAGGGAAAGCTCTTGATAGATCATGCCGATCCCTTTGAGTCTGGCGTCCAACGGGTTGCGGGGTTGGTAGGGTAGACCATCCAGAAGCATCTTACCCTTATCAGGTTTGGACACCCCGGTAAGAATCTTCATCAGTGTGGTTTTGCCAGCCCCATTCTCCCCAACCAGAGCGTGAACTTCTCCGGGTTTGACAGCGAAATTGACATCCTTCAAAGCTACAGTTGCACCAAATCGTTTGAAAATACCGCGCATCTCCAGACGCGGTTTGTCAACCGGTTTGTCTGCTGTTATCTGGCTAGCCATTTTTCTAAATTGGGATCAATTAGATTTCGGATTTCAGGTCTCGACAGATCTTCTTTACCGACAAAAGTGACTCCAGTATCGATTCGTTTTTCCACTGGTTCTCCGCGCAGATGCTGTACCATTGTCTTGACACCTAGGTAGCCCATTCTAAACGGATTTTGTACAACTAGACCATGAATTTCATCTTGTCGCAGGCCTTCAATCATAGATTCTGCAGCGTCGAAGCCAACAAATTTAAGCTTGCCTGCCAGATGATTACGGCGTAATGCCTGCAGCATACCGTAGGTGGAAGATTCGTTTGGACAAAAAACGCCATCCACAGCCAACATGCCGTTGCTAGCTTTGAATCTTAGAATTAGATTTTCACTCGCTTGTTGCGCCTGCGCTTTGGTCGCCCCTGCATATTGTTCGTCGCTCACAACAGTGATTCCTTCAAATTCCTGTATTTGTTCAAGGAAACCCTGTTCGCGATTATCTGTGCTGGCCGAGCCTTCCTGGTAACGAAGTAAGATGACCTTCCCATGACCACCAATCAGTCTGGCCAATTCCCTCGCAGCGATACGACCACCTTCGCGATTGTCAGTTGCTACAAAACTGGTATAGATATCTTCTGAATCCTTTAAGCCCGAATCAATGATCACCACCGGAATGTTATTTGTTACGGCCGTCCTGACCGGGCGTCTCAGTGCCATATCATCCAGTGGTGCCAGAACAATGCCATCAACCTGAGCCAGGATTTGGGTGTCGACCAACGTGATCTGCTGTTGTCGGTCGTCCTCTTTTTCAGGTCCAACCCAGAGAATGTTTACGTCGAGTTCCTGCGCCGCCTTAACAGCACCAGCATGGATGGACTGCCAAAACATATGGGTCGTGCCCTTGGGAATGACCGCGATTGTCAATTCCTCCTGTGCATTTTTCCCCTGATTACAGGATAAAAAGCCGAGGGTTAAAGAGCAAAGAATGTAGGGAACAAACCGACTAATCATAGCTTTTCTCCGGTTGAGTTTGGATGTTCATTTTAAAAAGCAGATTTAATTTTCTCTATACTTTTCCCCAAGGTACTTATAGCTATCTTATCCAACTGTGTTTCCCGTCCTTTGAAATGAAACGTGCGGTGTATGTGAGACAGACTGTCCGCGGGCTCAAGCTCGGCTGCAGGTGAGGACGTCTCCAACTCGTAAAAAGGGCCAAGGGGTTTCGAACCAGGCTCTGGCGGTCCGTCATTATAGCTGTTCACGACATCTCCACGAAAAGGCTCTTCCTGAATTTCCCACATTGAATTTACATAATCGAGGCTGCCGTTCGGCTTGGTGTAGTGAACCAGCGTCAATACTTGATTAACTTCATCATAGCTACCCAGAACCGGTTCTGCTCTTTGCGGCGAAAGCCCTATTTTGCTGCGATAGTTCCCGTCCCCTTTAAAGTAAATCACTTCTTCCCCGATTCTCAATCGGTCAGCCGGGACTTTTCCAAAATACGTGTCGTTCACAATAGGGCCAAGATCTTTGTGCTGATCTTCCTGAAATGGGATCACTATCGTTGTGAATGGCGAGGGTTTAAACATTCCCAGTATCCAGATACTGAGCAATCCCCTTTCCTTCGTCCAGGGATCCTGACCTGAGTTCACGATCTTGTTGTCAGATTGAAAAGCAACGACGTGAACCGAATCTTCAGGAGAAACACCTAATACCGATGCTATTTCTTTCGTGCTGAGTAACCGAATTTCTCGTTCAACCTCTACATCGAAATGGGTTCCGGAATAATTTACCAGGTGGATAGACTTCCTGAAAGATGCCTTTGACCTGTCCCTTGAAACCAGATCGAACGGTTCAGTGTCAATCGCCGATGGCGTATACCAATTCTCCAAATTGAATTCTGAGTCCTTCTTGAAGAAGATCGAGAATTGTCCTCCTTCAGGGCCAAGCCAAAACCGGTCTTCACCGCCGTACGGATTGAAATGATCCAGCTGTTTGCCCGAAGCAATGAGCTCCCTGTTAATCCAACCGTGACTCAAGCCATCGGGGTCGGTGAGGGTGCTTGTCATCACTCTGGCTTGCATGGAGGGAATGACAATGATCTGGGCTCCACCCGATGAATCTGACAGCACAACAACGTCAGTATGATAAGACAAGAATGACAGGTCGCTCCCGAATGTTGCTTGTTTTGATTCCATATTTTTCTCAAGATTGTTACAGGATATCATTAAAAGGAAAACCATGAACCCCTTCATATCCATCATAATATATTCTCCTCGTGCTTGACGCGTGGGTCCTGCCACTTGATGGCGACCAATCCCTCGTTCGCCTGCAGGCCTTTACTTGGAATAACATTGCCGGTTCGATGTAGGTATTCTTTGTGTTCTGCGGGTGTCTTTATGATTTGGTCTTTTTACCCTTTTCCAAAGTGTTCAATCGACAAAATGTGTGTTCACGTCTAAAGAACATTCCTTTTTTGACACCCTCACATAGAATAAAAAATTTCCTGCCTAAAACAAGGGGAATTGGATCTTTTGGTTAATTTTTTAATGAAAATTTTTGTGGATTTTGCGGCGCTAGCTAGTGTGCACTTTCCCCTTGTTTTTATAACTGGATCATGGTATGTTATCTAGCTGGATTCATGAAGTGTAAGATTCCCCGGAATTTGGAGTGCGGTGACTGTGTCACTGTACTCCACATGTAAAGTTATGTTTTCAAAAAACTTGAACTATTTATTTTTATAAAGCATCTTGATACTCTATGTCCAATAGCCCAGCGTTTAAGGTTCCTTATGATGAACCGGCATTCGCAGCTAAAGAGAGGGCAAGCGCTACCTTGCAGATTTACCGCATCAACCTGAGATTTAGACCATGTTGGTTCCTCTTTCGATGGCCGAGTTATAAATATTTCATAAGAAAATTTCTTGATTGATCTTAGAAACCTTACTATTTTGGATTGTTCGATCAGTCATATTACAGGTTTAATGGGAAAGGGGAGTAAAGAATGAATACTAATCTAACCCAAGCTCAGATAGACACGTATCAGCATGATGGGTGTCTTATTCTGGAGGAGTTTCTCACGGACGATGAGTTGAATGAAATGCGTACCGCCGTTGCTGAGGGAGTTTCGAAAATGGGCAAGCAGAAGATTGCCGGCGGTGGCAATAAAGACCTTGTAGAGGGTGATACGTATTATGATCGCGTATTTCTCCAGCGGCTGAATCTCTGGAGAATTAATGATACCATAAAGAAATATTTTCTGAACCCTCAGTTAGGTGAGATGCTTTGTAAATTGGCTGGAATAGACGGCATTCGTATCTGGCATGACCAGACCTTACAAAAACAGCCATGGGGCAACCCGACTGCGTGGCATTTGGATAATCCGTACTGGTCATTCCATTCACGAAATGCGCTTTCGATCTGGATTGCACTTGATGACGCAACTGTCCAGAACGGATGTTTGTACTATCTACCCGGATCCCACACGATGGCAAAGTATGATAACGTTGATATCGGGGAGAATATCAGTGATCTGTTCAAGTTTTATCCCGAATTCAGAACCATCGAGCCTATTGTCGCTACGATGAAAGCTGGAATGGCGGGTGTCCATAATGGACTCACGGCGCACGCAGCCGGTCCCAATATGACGCCCTATCCTAGGCGAGCCATGACCTGTGCTTACATGCCGAACGGTGCGAAATTCAATGGTCAACAAAATATTTTGTCAGACGAGCAAGTTGCGAGATTAAGCGTTGACGACGTCCTCGATGACGACGAACAGAATCCGCTGGTGTGGTCCAGAACATGAGGTTCAGTTAAATTGTGAAACCAAGGCCAGAACGATGAAGACGAAGATCCGAAATTATTAGCTACATCATCCAAGGCAAGCGAGTGCTTTTCCAATTGACGAATTGAGACGTTTTTAATGAACATTTAAAGCGCCAACAGTGGCAAGAAAATAGTTGATTTTTAGGTAATTTTTTTACATTTTGGCTAAGCGTATTGAAAAAATGTGATTCTGAAAAACTCATTAGGGGTTGGCAGCCAATCGGGTTACCGTCAGGCCTGTATTTTTGTTCTTCAAGGGGATGGACGAAGACAGGCTGTAAAAAAGGCTTTATTTCTCAGATGATGATCTCATTCCATTTAGCGGGCACTGAATATTAGCAGAGAATTCAAGTTACGAGGGAAGCTGGTTAGATCTATGTCACGATCAGAAATTGTGAATAGGATTATTGAAGAAGGGGTTGTCGCTGTCATTCGCATGGCAGACTCGCGAAAGCTGATGAACGTGGCGAGCGCCATTCAAAAAGGCGGCATCTCCATAATTGAAATTACCATGACAACTCCAAATGCGCTAAAGGTAATTGAGACAGTCAGTCAGGAACTTGTTGATGTAGTCTTGGTTGGCGTCGGCTCTGTCCTAAATGAAGATGTTGCAAATCAGGCCATGGATGCAGGTGCCAAATATGTCGTCAGCCCTATTTTCAAGCCGGAGATCATTGAGGCAGCTCATCGACGTGATATTCCAGCCATGCCGGGTGCATTTACACCCACTGAAATACAATTGGCGCATGAACGCGGGGCCGACATAATTAAAGTGTTCCCCGCCGATATCGTGGGGATGAATTTCTTTAAGGGGGTTAAAGCTCCCATGCCTCATGTTCGTTTGATGCCAACTGGAGGCGTTACGCTTACAAACGGTGGAGATTGGATCAAGGCGGGCGCTTGTGCGGTAGGCGTGGGCAGTGCACTTTTGGATAAGCAAGCGATCGCTGATGATAATTATGTCTTGCTTACCCAAAATGCCAGGACTTTGCGTCAAAGCGTTCTAGAGGGCCAGAATACAGTAACAGGAGATACAAGGAAATGAGTAAAAAGGTCGTGACCTTTGGCGAAATCATGTTAAGACTCTCCACTCCGGGGTTTACAAGGTTTGTACAGGCCCAGAATTTTGATGTGACGTTTGGGGGGGGAGAGGCGAATGTTGCCGTGGCTTTGGCGAACTACGGTCTTGATAGCTTTTTCGTTACGAGACTGCCTGAACATGAAATTGGTCAGTCAGCGTTGAATCACCTCAGGCGGTTTGGTGTCCATTCAGAGTTCATTGTTCGCGGCGGAGAGCGCGTTGGCATCTACTTCTTGGAAAGCGGGGCCAGCCAAAGACCTTCGAAAGTGGTTTACGATCGAGCTTTTTCAGCTGTAAGTCAGATGAATAAAGATGAGGTGGATTGGCAACAAGTCTTTTCGGGTGCTGAGTGGTTTCACTGGACCGGCATTACACCCGCCTTGAGCGAAACTGCCAGGGAGTGCATTGCAGCGGCATGCCAGGCCGCAAAAACTGCT
>JAABXR010000253.1:203-1549 GCA_011776225.1 Phycisphaerae bacterium | reverse complement strand
GATGCCGAAAAGAGTTTGGGGTTAAAAGCAGTCAGTTCTGATGTGGAGTCAGGTGAACTCGAAGAGGCCTCCTACTTTGAGGTCGCCAAGGAGCTGAAACGTCTTTACAATTTTGATACAGTAGCTATCACTTTGAGAGAGAGCTTCTCAGCTTCACACAATGGCTGGAGTGCCTTGCTCCTCGATGAACGGGATTGCAGTCAGCCCTATCGCTCCAAGAGATATGATATTCAGATCGTGGATAGAGTCGGTGGGGGCGATGCATTTGCTGGCGGTTTAATCTACGGACTTTTGGCGAAGACTGACACTCGAGAGGCCTTGGAGTTTGCGGTTGCGGCATCTTGTCTGAAGCAGACTATTCCAGGAGACTTCAATTTAGTCAGTGAAGAAGAAGTAGAGAAACTTGCAACAGGAAGCGGTTCAGGCAGGGTCGAGCGGTAGTTTAGGCCCGGAAGTGGAGGACCGATTAGATTAACATTTCTCACCTCAAAATAGCTTGACAATTTACACAAAAGTGCTAAATTATCAGTTGTTAAAAATCCAACTAAAAGTCATTGGCATAAATAAATTTCGGGGCCCTTAGCTCAGTCGGTCAGAGCAGCGGACTCATAATCTCCTTTTTGTCCAACATAAGTACAATAAAAACAGTTGCCAGCAGCTTGTTTTGAAAATGATTTTGTGGCCACTTGTTTTTACATGATTTAACACAGAATTGCACGTGGTCACATGACAACCAGTGGCCCTATAGTGGCCCTAAAATGATGTAATTTTTTTGTGGATTGCGTTGCGTTAGTTCTTTCTGTGCTGTTGTATTTTGATTTTCATAACTTTGGCTCGAAATACCAATCTCACCCACGGCGTTCATCTTTGAAATGGCCAAGTTTTAAAAGTTTCGGAGGGCTCCATGAAAGCCAGGCCATTTCCAAAGAGATTGACGGTTTTAGTCCTGAGCTATGTTCTCTCCTTTGTCCCGCATTTTAGCGCTGCTCAGACCGATACCACAGTCCAAATACCTGTTGGAGCAGGTTGGTCTTTGCTCAGTCTCCCGCTGTCATTAGAAGAAGAACAATCCCCTGAAAAGGTCTTTCCAACTGCCGATTCCGTTCTTGCCTATAGAAATAATCGTTATGTTACAGTGGACTCACTCGTAATCGGTGAAGGATACTGGGTATTCCATTCAGCGCCTTCAACTGTTAGATTTGAGGGTGTACACATAGGTCTCAAAGAGATAGAAGTTGAGCTTGGTTGGAATCTGGTTGGCAGCATTTCATCACCATCTCCCATAGTTGACCTGGTAAACAACTCCGGTACTACTGTAGTTGCAGCGTTGGAATATCGCCAAGGTC
>JAABXR010000253.1:0-134 GCA_011776225.1 Phycisphaerae bacterium | reverse complement strand
TGTGATGGGGGAGGAGCTCCCTGTTCAAGTTTCAGAGAACGTGGTAGTTATAGACTCTGCTATGACGACTCTCCAAAGCGATAGTCTTGAACTTGTCCATGGTACTTACAAATTCAGTTTCGATGGGCCGCCTC
>JAABXR010000223.1:794-1370 GCA_011776225.1 Phycisphaerae bacterium | reverse complement strand
TGGAAATATCACGCTCAAACGCGGTGTAACCCAAAGTTTCGATCTGATAGATTGGTTAAAGAAGGTGGAAAATGGGGTCATCGAGCGGGCAAATGTCTCAATCACGTTGCAAGACGAAAACCATCAGGAAGTGTTGAAATGGAATTTGTTTGAGGCATGGCCTTGCAAATGGACCGGACCAGATTTAAAAGCAAGTGCCGATGAAATGGCGATTGAAACATTGGAAATCTGTATAGAAAGACTCGAAACACAAAAAGTATGATAATCTAACACCTAAAGAATGAAGCCTGGAGAAGTATTATGCTCCAAACAGAGTTTGAATTTATTTTGCCGAAAGGCTATATCGATAGCGATGGCAATCTCCACAAGAAAGGTATTATGCGGTTGGCCAATGCCAAAGACGAGATTGCCCCCTTAGAGGACCCAAGAGTGCAGCGTAACAAAGCTTACTTAGTTTTAATACTGCTTTCAAGGGTTATTACTAAGCTTGGCGATCTTTCATCCATAAATTCTACCGTGATAGAGAGTCTTTTTTCGAGCGATCTAGCATACCTACAGGATTTTTACCGGCGGATC
>JAABXR010000223.1:0-771 GCA_011776225.1 Phycisphaerae bacterium | reverse complement strand
TTGTCCCCATTGTGAAAAAGAATTTGAAGCGGATGAATCGCTGCTCAATGGAGGACAGGGCCTGGGGGGGTAGTTTGTTACCCACTGGAGCAGATTTCCAAAGAAGTTGCTTATGTGGCCTATCATTTTCACTGGTCCCGGGAAGAGATTTTGGAAATGCCTCACCGGGAGCGCCACCAGTGGGTAGCGGAGATTTCCGGTATCAACCAGGAAATCAATGAATCGGCAAATAACGAAACTTAATTCGCCATAAGTGATGTCGGATTGGCGGAGTGATTGGTCCTTAAATATTAATCCCTGTTCATTTAACGATTATTATGATTGATTTACGTACACCGGGAGTTTACATACGCGAAGTCGAAACCCAGGCCCCGCCGGGCTTACGGCTGGATATTACCGGTTTCGTGGGGCAGGCGGAACGCGGGCCGCTGGATTTGCCTCAACCCCTTCCCAGCTGGGGACAGTACCTTCAAGTGTTCGGCGATTTTGGCGGATTCGGCTATTTACCCTACACGGTTTTCGCTTTTTTTGCCAACGGCGGAGAACGCTGCTATGTTGTACGGGTGGCGCCAGCCGGGTCAGCGAAGGCAGTTCTGAAGGAACATCCGGGTGGCCTTCCTGACCAAAAAGGAACGCCAATTATCAAGGTTGAAGCGATCAATAAGGGCCAGTGGGGAAACGGAATTGAGGTCGTGGCGGAAGCGGAATCGACCGACGAATTAATCTTAACCGAACTGGAAGCTGCTATACCCAGGGATGCTTCAGAGGCTC
>JAABXR010000111.1:1869-2043 GCA_011776225.1 Phycisphaerae bacterium | reverse complement strand
GCCTGTTTACGAATATCAGTGCAAGAAATGCTGGGAGAAGTTTGAGGTTTTGCAAAAGGTTGGAGCGGATGACACAGACCTGAACTGTCCCAATTGTGGGGCTCCCAATCCCGAAAAGGTTTTCTCTCTGTTTTCTTCAGCAGGATCAAAGTCAGAGAGTTGGGGAAGTGCCTG
>JAABXR010000111.1:1053-1701 GCA_011776225.1 Phycisphaerae bacterium | reverse complement strand
AGAAATGTAAGAATTCGACAAAAGAATGTCAAGGGTTTTGAAAAGGTAGCTTGACTTTTGTTTCGTGATGCATTAAGTTTAGTTTTGTGGAAGAAAAGATCATTACAACCAATAGAAAAGCCCGTCACGAATATCATATTCTAGATAGGATTGAAGCGGGGATTGCACTTTTGGGTACGGAAGTGAAGTCACTCCGAGATGGTCGGGCCAATCTGAAAGACAGTTATGCTGCGGTTCGAAACGGCGAGATGTATTTGTACAACGCCCACATCAGTCCTTACAGCCATGGGAATATTAACAACCACGATCCGCTTCGCGAGCGTAAATTACTTTTACACAAGAAAGAAATAAGTCGGCTTACAGGTAAAATTCAGGAGAGAGGTTTAACCGTCGTGCCGCTTAAACTCTATTTTAAACAAGGGAAGGTAAAAGTCGAGTTGGCTTTGGTAAAAGGTAAGAAGACTTATGACAAACGGCACGATATTGCCAAACGTGATGCGGAACGGGAACTACAAAAACAACTCAAGTATAAACAGCGATATTAGCGGTTATTGAGAGAGGTTTGAAATTGCTTCAATCAAACGTTTATGATATCCTCAAAGAACGAGGCTTTGTAAAGCAAGTCACCAATGAGGACAGTGTTCGCCG
>JAABXR010000111.1:808-999 GCA_011776225.1 Phycisphaerae bacterium | reverse complement strand
GTTGGCACATCTTCAGCGTGCCGGTCATCGTCCGATTGCAATTATCGGAGATGGTACCGCCATGATTGGGGATCCGAGCGGCAAAACCGAAATGCGGAAAATGTTGTCCTCCGAACGAATCCAAGCCAATGCCAAAAAAATCGAGTCGCAGGTGGGTCGGTACGTCAACCTTGATGGAGAATCGGGATTGG
>JAABXR010000111.1:244-793 GCA_011776225.1 Phycisphaerae bacterium | reverse complement strand
CATACGCAATGCTTCCTGGTTGTTGGATTTAAAGTACATCGACTTTTTGCGTGACATTGGCCGACACTTTAGTGTCAATCGCATGTTGGCAGCGGAGGCTTACAAAATTCGACTGGAGACCGGGTTGTCATTTATCGAGTTCAATTATCAAGTTTTGCAGGCGTACGATTTTCTGAAGCTTTACAGGAAGTACAATTGTATGATCCAGCTCGGAGGCGACGACCAATGGGGGAACATACTGGCAGGTGTTGATCTCATTCGCCGAGTCAAAGGTGCTGAAGCAGAGGGGATAACCTGGCCCCTTCTAACCACAGCGGGGGGGCAGAAAATGGGTAAGACGGCTTCCGGTACCATATGGCTGGAAGCATCCATGACTGCTCCATACGACTTCTATCAATACTGGATAAATGTCGATGATCGAGACGTTGGGCGGTTTTTGGCCTATTGCACTTTCTTACCCATAGAAGAGATTCAAGGATTGACAAAACTTAGGGGTGCTGATATTCGAATAGCCAAGGAGCGGCTGGCTTATGAGGCGACAAGAATAAC
>JAABXR010000111.1:0-233 GCA_011776225.1 Phycisphaerae bacterium | reverse complement strand
CATGGTTCACAAGAAGCTGACAAGGCACGACAAGCTTCTCGGGCTGCTTTTGGAAGCAGCGAAGAAGATTTGAGTGCCATCCCATCATCTAAGATCGAAATGAGGCGTCTGAAAAACGGGATTCCGGCCGTTGATTTATTCACTGAAACGGGTTTGGCCTCCTCCAAGAGTAATGCCAGAAGGTTGATTCAACAAGGTGGGGCATATATAAACGATAATAAAGTGGAAAGCAT
>JAABXR010000059.1:678-14255 GCA_011776225.1 Phycisphaerae bacterium | reverse complement strand
TGGAGTACTGTTTAGGGTTATCTAAAACATTAGCTTCTCACTTGTTTGAAGCAGTAAAAAATTCTGTTATCGAGATGAGAAATGATGGAAAAAGCATTAGTGAGATTACGGAAGATTTTACATCAAAGTTTGCTGGCAAAAATTATGAAGAAATCGCTTTTGAAATATATAACGATATTATTTTGAACAAAAAAATATCCAAGTCAATAATTTCACAACAACTTGCGCATATTATTGATGAGGATTTAAAAAAGAAGCCGCCTGAAATTGCAGTGAATGAAAATGATGAATCTATAAAATATTTGGTTGACGCAATTAAGTATGCCTGCAGTTATTAATATAACCAATAAAGATATCGCTTATGCTGAACATATCCTTTTAAAAGAAGATCAGCATTTCGATACTGAACGAAAAGATTTTATTAAAAACGTTCAAACAATTGATTTACAGGCCGTACCTGGCAGTGGGAAGACAACCGCTTTATTGGCAAAATTATTAATTCTTGAAAAACATCTTCCTTTCGATAATAATTCAGGGATTTTGGTCATTTCCCACACCAATGCAGCCATTGATGAAATCAAAAAGAGGATTGGAAAATATTGCCCCAAGTTATTTAATTATCCAAATTTTGTAGGTACGATACAAAGCTTTGTTGATAATTTTTTAGCAATCCCTTATTACCTTAATCGCTACAAAAAGAAGGTATATAGAATTGATGATGAAATTTATAACGAAAAGGTAGAAAAAATTTTCGGTTGGAGTATTAGTGGATTTACCCATCAGGAACAAAAGAATGCCCGATACTTCTTGATGGGCAAGAATTATAAAACTTCATTCCGGTTTGGTTTGGAAAATGGTATTTTGGTTTTACTCGATGAAATCAATGGCAATAAATTGAAAATACAAAGACCCAAATCTAAAGACTGGTCTGAAAATGAGAAAAGGAAAATAGAAAAGTGGTTGATTGACTTTAAAGTTAGAATATTGAAAGATTTTGCAGTATTGCATTTTGATGATGCATATTTTCTGGCAAACTGCTATCTAAATAAATTTCCGCACATAAAAAAGCTATTGCAAAAAAGATTTCCCTTTGTTTTTGTTGACGAAATGCAGGATATGGATAAACATCAGTACGATTTGCTCGAAGAGATATTTTTTGATGGAGGCAATAGTCTTTCAAACTATCAAAGAATCGGAGACAAAAACCAGGCAATATTTAATGGGAATGCAAAGCTCGATAATATTTGGCAGGCCAGGGATACTATTTTAAAATTAAAAGGAAGTTACCGTCTAACAAACGAAGTCGCAAATATAGTTAAATATTTTGGATTAGAGTTTATAGATATTGAAGGAAGATTTTCAAATCCTGTTGGAACCAATATTAAACCACATGTTTTTGTTTTTGATGATAATACCATAAGAAATGTTATTCCGGAGTTTGCGAAATTAGTTAATAAATTATTAGCAGAAAAAAAATTACAAGACAATCCTCAAAACTCTTATAAAGCTATAGCCTGGAGAAAAGAAAAGCTTGATAATGGAAAAATAGGCCTTCAAAATTATTGGGAGAAATTTAACGACGATAACCATAGACCAAAAGAAGATTATGCCTGCCTCGAAAGTTACCTTTTTCATCATGACAAAAATAAAAAAACATTAGAATCAGTTAGGAAAAACATATTAAATGCTTTAATTCGAATCTTAAGATATGAGGATATACTTGATGACAATAACCGAAATTATACTAAGAAAAAGCTACTGTCTTTCTTGAAAGAGAATAATGAAAAACAATATGAAAAATTGAAACTCTTGCTCTATCAATGGAGCATCAATGTCATCAAAGGCAATAAGAATAATGTTTATCCTGATTTAAAAAGCTATATAACTGAATTCTTGGATATCTTTGGGAAATCAATTCAAAAAAGTCAGTCATTCATCGAGACTCCCGCGAATAATGAACAAATCATAATTAAACCTACAAAATTGAAAAATGATAATATTTATGAAAAAGATGGGACAAAAATAGAAGTTACAACAATTCATGCTGCAAAGGGGCAGACACATACTGGAACATTATATTTAGAAACATTTTATCAGCGAAAGTATGAATCCAACAGATTGCTGGAGCAATTTAAAGGTAATATAATAGTTTTAATAATGCAGGAACATATGATAAGCAATTAACAAAAATGGCCTATGTGGGGCTTTCAAGACCAACTCACTTATTATGTTTGGCAATTCATAAAGACAGATTTAACGAAGATGATTTTAAGGATAAATGGGAAATGATTGATATAACCCAAACCGCTTCCGCCGTTTTGGCTCCAGTTGCAAAAGATCGGTAGGTTTTATAAAATAAGATAATGCCAACACATAACAAATCGTTGTATCGTCAATGACGAAGGAAGCAAAAACCTAAAAGAAGATAAGTCTTCTCTTCAATGATTTTGTATTTTGAAGTAGAATTATCTTACTTAACTGTTTGCTATGTCCTTCCCCCTCTTCGACAAAGCCTCCCAAGCCGGTGTTTTGGACACCGGCAACGCCCTGATCGTGGCGCCCACGGCCACCGGCAAAAGCTACATTGGCCGCCGCATTTTGCGCTCGGCGGTTGAGCGGCGCGAACGTGGCGTGCAGGTCTACCTGGTGCCTTACCGGGCGCTGGCCACCGAGATGGACCATTCTTTCAAGAAGGAACTGGAGAAGTCTGGAATAGAGGCAACCGTTCGGGTTGCGACGGGGGATTACAGCGATCCCGTCTATCCGCAGGAAACCGACATCTTAATCTCCACCTACGAACGGTTTGGGGCGCTGCTGCGGTTGCCAGATTTGAAGCTGGGGCGCGTGGTCATCGACGAAGTCCACCTCATTGCTGACCCCACCCGCGGGCCGCACCTGGAAGGACTGATCGCCCGCTTGAAATTCGGCAAACCGCCCGAATCCCTGTGCGCGCTTTCCGCCGTGGTCTCCAATTCCCAGGAATTGGCCGACTGGCTTAACGTTCCCCTCATCGTCGGAGACGCTTCCGACCGCGCAGTAAAGGTGGAATTGGGTTGTGACGTTACCGCCAGCATCGATGACAAATTGCAAATCGTGTTGCGAGAGGTTCTAACCCAAGGCGAACAAGCCATTGTTTTCTGTCGCTCCAAAGCCGCCACACAGAAGCTGACCCGGGACCTACGGCCAGTTTTTGCGGAATATCTAAGCGAGCATGGGGTCGCGGCGCTTAAGCAAATCGCCCGGGAAATGGCCGAGGATCCCGAAGAGGCCGAGGACTTACTCGAGCTACTGCCGGGCGGCATTGCTTTTCACCATGCCGGGCTGTCCCGCGACTCCCGCCGCGCCGTGGAGACCGCATTTCGAGAAGGGCACTTGAAGGCCATCGCCTGCACACCCACGCTTGCCGCCGGCGTCAACCTGCCGGCGGGTCTGGTGGCGGTGCGAGACGTGTTCCGCACGGAATTTATTCGTGGGTATCCAAAGCGTGTGCTGCTCTCCACGGGCGAGCTTCTCAACATGCTGGGACGCGCCGGCAGGCCGGGTCAGGTAGAGAAGGGACGCGGACTGGCGCTTATTGAAGAGGACGCGCTCAGCCCGGAGGAAATAGAGGATTTGCAGTCGGCTATCCAGGCGGGCAAGGGCAACCCGGTGACAAGCCGTCTGCCCGATTCTTTCGATGCGCTCATGCGCTTACTGCTGGCGGTTATTGCGGACCGCGGGGAAGTGACGTTAGCGGACCTCAGACGCGCGCTGCGGGAAACGCTGTGGTATCATGAAAACCCGTCTGAGATAGAATTTGACCGGCCGTTTCAGGAAGACATCATGGAAGATATTCCTGCCTTTGCCAGGGTTGATTCCAATATCACTCTCGAAGAAGCGCATGCGGTAGCAGATGGGGTGGACGGTGTGATTCACTCCTCCAAAAGGTACAATTTTTCTCTCCGCTTCAGTGGCCTGGACTGCACCTGCCCGGCGCGATCAAAATGGCGCAGGCGTGACGTCTGCAAGCATCTGGCCTTTGTGATCGATTATTTGCTGTTTGAATCCGGTGTGGCGCCCGAGCTGCGCAACCGCGCCATTTATGCCGCCGCGCATTATTTTCGAAAGACCCTCGATCTCGGCACCAAGATTCAGGAAGCGGTAAAACTGTTGCATGTATGGAATCTTATCGAGTCTATCCCGGCAGGCTACCGCGTGACGCCTGTGGGTGGGCTGGCGGCAAACTCCAGCCTGGATTTGCTTTTGATGCGTACGGCACAGGACCGAATCCGCGAGTTTCACGGAGCGCCGGACATTAAAGACATCGCAGAGTGGGTCATCAGCGATTATTTTGCCGACGAGAACAAACGAAACAAATGGCTCAAGGCAATTGTTCCCTGGATTCAGGGAGGGAACATCAAAAAGATTTCTCTGCCGGAAAAATACCGCGGAAACTTCGAACGTGAGTTGGAAAACCTGGGACAGCTTGCCGTTTTGTACGGAGAGATCGCCAGGAGCCTGGGGAAACAGAAAATAGCTGAAATATGCCGCAAGGCGCGCGGGTGTATCCAATATGGCGTCTCCCCCGAGTTGATTCCGTTGATTTCGTTGCGCATCCCCGGACTGGGACGCGCTCGCTGCCGTTTTCTATACCGGGAGCGCAATATCCGAAGCCTCGAGGAACTGGCCCACGCCAGGCCGGAAGAGCTTACAGGCCCCACCTGTCCGCATCGTTTGACCTGGCAATGGGTACAACGGGCGCAAACTATGTGGAAGTCTCGGCATAAGGTTCTCAGGGCACCAATGGAGAAGCGCGACAAAGAGATTGATGATTTTCTTGCACGGTTTCGGATGGATCAGCTCTCTTTATTTGGCAAACATGGTGTCTTGGATCAGGGAACGCCTCCGACCCGGGCGCCATCGGTAGAACCCCAACCGCCAAAACAGGTTGATGCTGCTCATAAGCAGATCCGTGAGGAAATCGCCCCGGAGAGTGGGCGAATTGCTGAAAGCGAATCAGATAGACCTATTAGAGCTCTCCTGCTGATTATTGCTCCAAACAGGGAAGCGTGTGGCAACATATTTAAAGCCGTGTTTGGTGGGCGCGCAGGCCCTTTTTCTTATTCAAAATTGCAAATGTCATGTATCTATTGCGGTCGATTGAAATTTAAAAATGATATGACTATCAATTTGTTGGGACTGCCGGCGGGCCAAAATCTCGCTTGTGCCCTCAAGGCGTTGGCAACCAAAACGAACGGCTTTAGCTTGGTTGTTGATCTGAATGAATCGAGTAGTTGGGGTTATGCAAAATATTTGTTAAAGGAATTACGGAATTTGTTTGGAACCCCTTATTTTCTGACCGCGCTTGGAAATGGGCAACAAACCGACCACTTAATCCCTGAGCTAAAGCGCGCACTTTCACTGCAAGATTCCGAACGGCTTTTTGTATTAAATGACTTCCAGCCGGCAAGCGTGAAGAATATGATAAATCAATTTTGTAGCTTGATAGGCTAACATCATGAAGCCAACTCCAACCCAACTTGAAGCCATCGCATGTTCTAGCGAGGCTTACCAGATCCTGGCCTGTGCTGGCTCGGGCAAAACCGAGGTGCTGGCGCGCCGGGTGGTCAGGTTCCTCAGGCAGGGCGTCGATGCCGAGTCCATCGTTGCGTTTACCTTCACGGAAAAAGCCGCAAAGGAGCTAAGAGATCGGATTGAAAGCCGGGCCGTGGAAGCAGACCCATGCTTTCGCTCGATGCCGCCCTGCTCCGCCGGTTTGTATGTGGGCACCATTCATAGTTATTGCTTACGCCTTTTGCAACAATTTGGGGGTCTCTACGAAGTCTTTGATCCGCTTGCGGAAGAACAGGAATGGGCGCTGCTGCATCGCTTTGCCAGGCGGCTCGGTCTGGTGCAGTTGTTTTCAGAAGCCTGGCCCGGGCAACCGGTTTCCGTCAGGCGGGCGGTGGAGGTCTTTCGCGACAGCCTTGCGGTGGTTTATAATGAGCGCATTCCTCGCGCCGTTTTAGGACAGCGCGCTCCCGCATTCGCTGCCATCGTCGAGCGCTATGAAGACCTGTTGTACAAAATGCGACTGTTGTCGTTCGACCAGATGGTAGAACGGGCGTGTGCGGAACTCTCTCCCGGAACCAGAATCTGGAACAGCTTGAAGGGGCAAATTCGGTGCGTGCTTGTCGATGAATATCAGGATTTAAACCGGGCACAGGCTGAGCTGGTGCAGAAGCTGGTCGCTCTCGGCGCAGGGGTTACCGTGGTCGGCGATGACGATCAGGCGATTTACCAGTGGCGAGGCGGCGATGTGTCCCTGTTTTTGGATTTCCCAAAACAGTACACCGCAGTGCACCGCCACGACCTGGCGGAAAACCACCGCAGTGTTGAACCCATCGTCAACCTTTCCAACTCGTTTACACAAACCATTCGTCAGCGGGTGTCCAAGTCCATGATTCCTCAGCGAAGGTCTCAAGCTTCCGCCATCGAGCTCCTCAACGCCGGCACCGCTGAGCAGGAAGCCGAAGTCATTGTGCAAAGGATTCGAGCGATTTTGCAAAACGGCCACAAGCCCTCGGACATTGCGGTGCTTTACCGTTCGGTGCGCACCTCCTCCGGATCAGTGGTAAAAGCCTTGCGGAAAGCAGGTATTCCCCTGGCGCTTGTGGGAAAACTCTCTCTGTTGGACAAACCGGAAATGGCGTTGTTAGCTCGCGTATTTGTCTGGTGGGCCGGTGGTTGCTGGCGCCCGGATGAAGTGCAAGAAGTTGTCACCGATGAAACATTGGCGCACGATATTTCTGACTTAACGGGTGCGGCTGAGGGAAAGGCGAAGCAGACTGTCGGTCAACTAAGAAAAATAGGGACGCATCTCACCGAAGAAGGTATAAGTGATCTAATTGAGGTCTATATGGAAATGCTCCGGGTTATTGGTTTGCCGGTAGCGGGCCCGGAGTGCAAGAGGCAGGAACAGGGGCTGGGGCAATTTTCCCGCCTCCTGGGTGAGTTTGCGCACGGTCAGCGGCGGGCCGCGCCGGTAGATTTTTTCCAACATCTTGAGCCGGCTTCTGTAGATGAAAAAGAAGAGGACGAGGCCCTCGTGTCTGCGGAATCTGAAACGGCGGACGCCTCGCGCACGCGTCTCGGCAAGAGCCCCGGCGAGATCTTCTTGACCCGGTTGCGAGTCTTCCTGGAAACTTATGCCTCGCACGCGGCCGAGGAATCTCCGGAAAGACCCATACTTGACCGTGATGCCGTCAATATCATGACGATTCACCAGGCGAAAGGGTTGGAGTTTCCGGTCGTGTTTATGCCTTCGCTGGTGCAGCGCCGATTTCCTTCGACGAGAACCGGTATGGAAAAACCGTGGTACCTCCCCGAGGAACTATTTCAAAAGGATCGCTACCAGGGCTCATTAGAGGATGAACGCAGGCTGTTCTATGTGGGCATGACTCGGGCCAGAGATTTGCTCGTGCTAAGCTTTTTTACTCAATATAGCAATTCTCCTGCCCAATATTCTCAATTCATTAAAGATTTAATACAAGGTGAATATAAACATCTCTTAAAGCCTATATTAACTTGTCGTCCCACTATCTGGAGCAAGCTTAATCAGAACGATGAGACACTCGAAACAGATTTCGGTCAACTTCTGACTTTTAGCGAATGCTCCTATAAATATTATTATCGCTATATTTGTGGTTTTGTCTCCCCTATCAATCCAGCCCTGGGTTACGGTAAGATGTTACATCACGTAATTGCAGAACTCGCCCGGCGTTGTAAGGACGGGCGACCGCCGTCCAGTGATGAATTGGATGAAATTCTACGTCGGGACTTTTACTTACCTTTTGCAGGACCAATCCCGTTTAAATCGCTCTACGATGCTGCGCATCGAAGACTGCAAAAATTCGTGCAAGAACATGGAAGCGTGTTGGCCCGCACAATAGAACCAGAGTTTCGCTTTGAAATGTCCTTTGCCAATGCTCGAGTACGAGGCCGTATTGACTTACTGGTTCAGGCAGATGATGGGAGTGCCCGCGACGTCGAAATTCTGGATTTCAAAACTGCTGAAAAGAGGCCGCCGACGGAGCAACATCAAAACCAATTGCGTCTCTATGCTGAGGCGGTCAGATTCCTAGGAATGAATCCCGTCAAACTTATCATTCATGATCTGGATTCTGAGAAAGGAGAGCATTTTCTTGTAGAAGAAAATGAATCCGAGAGAGATGTATTTCGCGAAAAAATGCACTGCTGGTTGAGGGATATCAGAGAAGGGAATTTTGATCGGAAAAGGGAAGACGGCTTCTGTGAAAATTGCGATTTTATGGGTCTTTGTCGATTATACCCACTTTCACGCTAAAACCCTCACGTCACGATATAGAAAAATAAAGCATCCGCCGGGAAAAATGAGCCAACCGCAAAAAGAAAAGCCAGAACCGTAAGCAAAATTCACAAAACCGCCCCTATCAAGCCTAAAACCGCACCAAAAAATTACCCAACCGCTTAGCCCAATCCTCCAACCGCAGTAAAAAACAACCAAACCGCCAAGAAAAATGATATAACCGCATAAAAAAATCCTAAAGACGCGTGCAGGAATGAGGCAACCGCACCGATAAATCATGGAAACGCTCGTTTTAACTAACATCGGAGGTTGTTATGCCAAATTCCATCGACGCGCGGTTGGTGGCAGCACAGGTTGCCATCGATAATGCGCTTTCCAACCCGGATGTGCAATCCTATTTATCGGTGTACGGCTATGATGCCGACAAAATCGGTGCAGGAAAAGCACTGTACGATAACGCTCAGCAGTTGCACCAACAACAGGTGAAAGAATACGGCGATCAATTCGCCGCCAGCGACGCCTTGAAGTCCACCTGGGAACAGGCTAAGGCAGAGTACATGCGCTTTGTCAAGATCGCCAGGGTTGCCTTAAAATCGGAGCGGGCGGCGTTCCAAAAACTGGCTCTGAACGGGGATCGTAAGCAGTCCCTCTCGGGCTGGCTGAGTCAGGCCAAGCAATTCTACATCAACGCACTGGCCGATGCGGACATCCTCACTAAGTTGGGCCAGTTTGGCATTACTCAAGAAAAACTACAAGCGGGTACAAAGCTGGTAGAAGATACGGAAGCGGCCAATGTCGCCCAGGAGAAAGAAAAAGGCGAAGCCCAACAAGCCACCCTGGAACGCGACCAGGCCCTCGACCAACTGGATGAATGGATGAGCGACTTCACCGCCATCGCCCGCATTGCCCTGGAAGAAAAGCCACAACTGCTGGAGAATTTGGGCATTGTGGAGCCGTCCTAGTGGGCCAAACTATTGAGGATAATTGTAAAGCCCCTGGCTTTTTGAAGCCTGGGGCTTTTTTGTTTGTCATTTTTTTCTTGATTTTACAGAATTATAGAGTATTTTGAAATCGTCATTCTTATTAGCCAATCTAAATAGAAGTATCATGGTTAAAGAATTGGACAATGTTGTGTTAGTAGCCGACCTTCCCGAATACGGCTTAAAAGAGGGCGACATCGGTACGGTCGTTCTCGTACACCGCAACGTTGAAGGATACGAGGTCGAATTTATCGCGCTGGACGGAGAAACCGTGGCGGTGGTCTTGCTTCTGGCGTCATCGCACCCAACACTCAGAGCAATCATCCAACCGCAGTAAAAATGAGACCGAGTCCACAAAAACGATGAAATGGACTTGACATTAGCCAGAATTTTGGCTACTTTTACAGCTAACAAAATGAGTATAAGGAGAATGAAGTATGAAATTAAGTAAATCGCTTCTGCCCGTGAGCGAACTGAGACACAATGCCAACAAGGTGGTGAACGAGCTCAAAGGGACACTTGTCATCACCCAGAACGGTAAAGCCAAGGCTGTGCTGCAGGACGTCGAAACCTATGAACAGACACAGGAAGCCTTAGCTTTATTAAAGGTCATGGAACTAGGTCGACGACAGGTGAAAGCGGGTAAGGTGAAGGAGATGGAAGCAGCCTTCGGCGAGCTGGGTCGAAAGATCAAAGTATATAAGGAAAAAGCGGAAAGCAAGGATAATGACCTATGAGGTCGTATTTACCGACGACGCCTGCCAGGATCTGTTTGACATCTACACCTACGTTGCCAATGAAGACTCCATCAGCAATGCCGACAAGCTCATCGAGGTCGTGAAAGATGCTTGCAAGCGATTGTCCCAATTACCCAATCGCGGGCACGTGCCGCATGAATTTGCGCTGCTTAACGTCTCTGATTATCTGGAGATCCATTGCAAGGAATATCGCATAATCTATGAAGTCGTCGGCAAAACCGTGTACATTTACTGCATTGTTCACATGAAAAGAGACATTCTGGATTTGCTCAAACAGAGACTGTTGAGAACGACCGACTAACAAGCTGCGCTTCCAACAACGATAAGACTGAACTCTAATTCCGTCTCCAGCTTCCCCATATGTAAATTAATTCGTTAACGTCACTCATAAATACATGACAGCCATTTCAAATCGCCTGCGGTTTTCATGACTTCCAAAAACATGTTTATCGGTTGTGCCGGTTGGCAGCTTCCCAAGGACATCCAAAATGAGTTTCCCGCTGAGGGAACCCACCTACAACGTTACGCAAAGCGTTTCCCGGCGGTGGAAATCAACTCAACCTTTCGCAAATCGCATCGCCCGTCGACCTATTCAAAATGGGCAGATTCTGTCCCGGATGATTTTAAATTCGCCGTCAAAATCCCCAGGAAGATCTCTCACGACACAGCGCTGTCAGAAATCGAGCCTGTACATGATTTTCTTGCAGAAATCGCTGAACTCGGAGACAAAATGGGACCGCTGTTGCTGCAGCTTCCACCCACTCTGGCATTTGAGAAAACCGTCGCAGACGATTTCTTTGGTGCATTTCGGAAGGCCTTTGATGGTCAGATCGTCTGTGAACCTCGTCACGAGAGCTGGTTCTTCAAAAGCGTCGATCAGATGTTAGCTGCCCATCAGGTGGCGCGAGTCGCTGCCGATCCCGCTCCGGTTGATTCCGGTGACGAACCCGGCGGATGGCAGGGAGTTGTGTATTATCGGCTGCATGGCTCGCCGAGGAAATATTACTCCGCCTATTCCGAGCAAGCACTAAAAAAGTTTGCCGATGCCATTACGAAAAGCGCGGAATCCGCTGAAACCTGGTGTCTTTTTGATAATACGGCTGCGGGGGCCGGAACCGGAAATGCGCTTGCCTTGCTGGAAATGAGTCGGGAGGATTAACCTGTGTTTAGTTTCAGGTAAGAGGACTATTTTACCGTGACGGTCATAAGAAGGATGTCGTCTTTTATTTTGCTGTTATTGGAATTCAGCATGTATTCGATCAGGGTACGGTTGAACTCCGTGCTGCGAAGTGAATAATGACTTTTTGTGAAATTTCTCACTCCCTGTGTTCCTAAAATGCACCCGTTTTTGTCCTCACTTTCTATCAAACCATCCGAGTAAAGAAGGATTTTATCGCCGGAATTTATTTGCATTTGGTCTGTTGAGCACGGCACGGGCAACGGATCCTCGAAGCCAAGAAACGTGGTCTCGGATCTTAGTAGTTCGATTTGTCCGCTCCGATTGTGAAAGAAAATAATAGGAGGTTGAGCCGCACTGGCAAATCTCATCGTGCGATCTTTGAAGTCAAAAATCACGGCGCAAAACGTGGCATACATGCCTGTATCAGCCAATTTTTGAACGAGGAATGTGTTCAGCAGATTTATGGCGTGACACGGCGATTTATACTGCATGGCGTGTGCGAACACAAATGTGTTGATGCGGGAGGCATACAGCGCGGATGCGATATTGTGGCCCGTTACATCACAGGCGCTTACGAAAAGTTTCTTTTTGTTGAGGGGGAGGATACTGCAAAAGTCGCCGCCGATTTTGCCTTTTGGCTTTACGGTGACGGCGATCTCGACGAACTCGTCGGAGTAATCCTCTGGCAGGAAGCTGTAATGCACTTTGGAAGCAACATCTACGACTTCTTGATCCATAAAATTTTTACCGGTAATTCCGAAGGCTTAGCGTGAATAGAATAAGTTCGATGTGTGTTAGTATATAACTATCAACGACATAGCGCGGATAAAGATTCCCATTATTCATACATCAATTTGAATTTTTGGATCAGATGGTGGGAAAAATCAGCCGTGAATACGTGAAACTCGGAGTCGACTGCGACATTGGTGGGGGAAAGATTTTGCCTTGCCATTTGTTGCTTTCATGGTTTAAGCAATCGGAATTTTTGGATTCGGTCATTGCCGAAATCCACCACAAAAATCTCGCCTGCCGAATTGACCGCCACATCGGTGGGGCTATCAAATTGACCTTCACCGGAACCCTTTGAACCAAAATGATGCAGATACTTCCCCTCAGCGTCGAAAATCTGTATTCGGTGATTGTAAAAGTCCGCCGCGTAAATGCGGCCTTCGGCATCCTGCACCACTGCATTGGCCACGTCGAATTGGCCAGGCTTTGAACCTTTGCTGCCCCAGGACTGCAGGGGCTTGCCTGCCGCACTGAATTTCTGGATGCGATGATTGTAGGCGTCCGCGACCAGAATGTTGCCCTTGGCGACCACGTCGACATCAGTGGGATAGTACAGTTGCCCGAAATCGTGGCCCTCACTGCCGAATGGGCGAATGAAAGCGCCGCTGCTGTCGAAGACCTGAATGCGGTGGTTGAAGAAGTCGGCGACCAGGACGTTGCCCTCGCGGTCGAAGCTCACACCCGCGGGCGCATCGAATTGGCCTTGGCCTTTGCCGGTTTTGCCCCAGGCAAATCGGTAATTTCCTTCGAGGTCCAACACCTGCACCCGATCGTTACCGTATTCTGGCACGTAAATCAAATCTTGGCTGTTGATGGCTAAATGCATGGGACGGTCAAATTCCCCCGGTGCACGACCCCGCTTGCCCCATTCCTTTAAAAACGTTCCGTCCGATGTAAATTTTTGCACACGGTTGTTACCGGCGTCGGTGACGTAAATATGTCTTTCCGTATCAAGAGCAACACCAATGGGTTCCTTAAACTGCCCCGGCTCCGAACCCGAACCACCCCACTGGGTCACGAACGCCACTTCAAGGGCAGGGTCCTCTTCGCCGCACCCAAGAAAACTGAGCCCTATAACTAGCAAAGATACTTTCAGCGGCATCCAAATTTGTAATTTCATGGCACCACCGCAAATTCTTCAACGGTTAAGGTGTAGGGATGCGCGTGGTGTCCTTCCGGGGTCTCTTTGCGGAGGCGACCCGTGATGCGAACTGGCGTGTCGGCCCCCGCTAATTTCGATTGCAGTTTCTTCAGTGCTTCATTTTCTTTAAGAATGAATTTGGTTTCAGATTCAGGCACTGTAAGAACAGGCGTGCCGTCGCTTTGATCCACTTGGCCTGAAACCGTTGCGGTGATTTCTCGCGGCGTGAAACCTGCATCCGCAACGACCGCTTCGAGTCTCTCGACCGCAATGGATTTCCCCTGTTTGTTTTGGAGTGCGGCGATCCCTTTGCCTACGTTGATGCGCACGTTTGCCACGCCCTCCACATCTTTAAGCTTCTTCTCCAAACCGTAGGCACAGAAGGGACACGCCAGACCGTCGA
>JAABXR010000059.1:0-663 GCA_011776225.1 Phycisphaerae bacterium | reverse complement strand
AGCAATGTAAAAATTATGCCGGTGTTTTTCATCGTTTTGGTCCTCCTTTTTAGAGACGGTTACCTGTCTTTTTTTCAAGCATCAGCGTTGGTGCTTAGAAAAGTTTCCCATTCTCAAATTTCTTCTATTGTTAAATGGTTAAATTGTTCAATTGTTAACGATAGATTTCAACAATATAACCATTTAGCAATTTGTTGCCGTTTGTGATAATTTTCTCACTTGGGTGATTTTTAACTTTTTGCGCATAGACTGAATGGTATAGTACCTCATTGTTTTAAAATAACAAAACCCTGGTGCCAAATGACACTGTCCAGTTCGTTCCCAATTGCGTACCATTGGGTTCGTCCACGATGGGAATTTGTAAAGAAGCCTCTAGCAGCCAGCGCCTGCCTCCCACGTACTGAATACCGGGGGACAAAAATATTCTGGTTCCACCCGAATCTTGCACTTCTTGATCGTTTATAGAATTTCTATTGGTCGTGATGCCATTAATTTCTAAAAATCCGTTCAGTTGCGGTGAGGGATAGGTTTCGTACACCGCCGGTAGAAGTCGATAGCCAAAGGCCAAGTTGTAAGCAACACTATTTCCAAAATCTACAGGGTCGTTCGAGGTATTTAGATTATAAATACCTTCCACGTACACCCCAACACGACCTTCAATCC
>JAABXR010000334.1:12439-21883 GCA_011776225.1 Phycisphaerae bacterium | reverse complement strand
AAAGGCGGCGTTTACCTGGTCACCGGTGGTTTCGGCGGCATCGGTCTGGCGTTGTCTGAGTATCTCGCACAGACCGTGCGAGCCAAACTGATCCTCACCGGACGCAAAGGCCTGCCGCAAAGAACTGAATGGGAACAGTGGTTAGTCGAGCATGACGAGACCGACGACACCAGCCGAAAGATAAGGAAAGTGCGGGAGTTGGAGGCGCTCGGTGCCGAAGTCTTGGTGGCAGGCGCGGACGTTTCCAATTTACAACAGATGAAAGAAGTCATCAAGCGGGCGAATCAAAGATTTGGTCGGATTCATGGCCTCATTCATTCCGCAGGCGTGGCAGGTGGGGGGATGATTCAACTTAAATCTCTGGAGGCTGCTGAGCAGGTGCTTGCACCAAAAGTGAAGGGTACCCAGGTTCTGGAGCTTCTATTCAAAGACACTGAATTGGATTTCATGGTGCTCTGTTCGTCTCTTGCCGCCACGATCGGTGGAATAGGCCAAATAGATTATTGTGGAGCAAATGCTTTTCTGGACGCGTTCGCGTTGCACGCCTCAAGGAATGGCAGAATTATGGTCTCGATTTCCTGGGACACTTGGCAAGAGGTGGGAATGGCAGTCAACACAGAAGTCCCGGACGAGCTGAAAGCGCAGCGCGACGAGGCTCTTAAGAAGGGCATGACAACCAGGGAAGGCATGGACGTGTTTAGCCGCATTTTGCAATCGTCACAGCCACATGTTTTGGTATCCACGAGCGACCTCCGGCGTCGTATTGAGAAACAATCGGATCAGTGGGAAACGCCCGCTGACCAGGAAGGTGCTGAAGACTCCGCGACATCGGAACCTATGCATGCGAGACCTGGTCTGTCGACCGAGTATGTCGCTCCCAGAAGTGAGATTGAAAAAAACGTGGCGAGAATCTGGCAACGGTTGTTTGGAATCGAGCAAATCGGCGTCCATGACGACTTTTTTGAATTGGGCGGACATTCTTTGCTGGCAACACAGCTGCTCAATAAATTGCGCAAGAGTTATGATCAGGCTGAGCTTTCCCTCCGCAACTTCTTTGAAAATGCCACCGTAGCCGGCGTAACCGAATTAATACAGAAGACTGAAACCAAAGGCGGACTTTTGCAAACGTTCCTGAATACCCATTCAACAAAAGAGCGCAAGAACTTAGTTGAAAACTACTTGAAGGAAAAAGTAACTCAAAATCTCAAGATGAGGCCTGACAAGATTTCAGTTAATGATAGTCTGATAGATCACGGTTTAGACTCGATCACACCAGATTTAATCTGGGAGTTGAAACGCGATTTCGGACTGCGCGTCTATCCTTTCGAGATTCTGAAAAATCCTTCGATTAAGAATCTTACCGATTTTGTGTCAACGGAAGTGGACCGGATGGATAAGTTGCAGGAGTTATATGCAACTTCAGCGCCGCCTAATTTTGATACCGGGAAAACTACGAAGCGTCGAGTTAAACGAGCGTCTCAAAAACCAGCAGAAAAGAAGAACAAAGGCATCATTTTCTTACTTTCTGCACCCCGTTCAGGATCGACTTTGCTGCGGCTGATGTTGTCCGGGCATCCGGCCCTTTTTTGCCCTCCGGAATTGGGACTGCTGGCATTCGACACGGTCCAAGCCTGGAGTCACAATCAGCTTGCCACTTTTTCGAAAGAGGGAGCAATTCGTAACTTGATGGTGTGCACCGGGCTTGACTACGACAAGTGCCATGAACTCTTAAACGGAGCTTCTCAAAAGCAGAAATCCATTCAGCAGGTTTATAGTTTGATCCAAGATCACGCTGGCACGCGCATTCTGGTAGACAAAACCCCTGGATACGCCATGAACATCGACACATTAGAACGAGCCGAAGCACTGTTCGAAAAGCCAAAGTACATTTGTCTGATTCGCCACCCATATCCTGTGATTGACTCGTTTGTACGCAACCGTTTTGAAAAACTCTTTGGCGAAGAAGAGGTCGATCCCTTCTGGTTTGCTGAAAAAGTTTGGGCCACTTGTAACCATAACATCAGGGATTTCTTCGAGAGGATAGATGCCAAGTGCTGTTATAAGGTACGTTACGAGACGCTGGTCAGCGAACCCGAAAAAGTTATGCGGAGTGTGTGCGAGTTTTTGAACCTCGAATTTGAGGAGCCGGTTTTGCATCCTTATGAACAGGGAGAGATGCTCGCAGGGCCAGGGGATCCGGATATTCTGCAGCACGATAAAATCGATGCCAGTCTGGGTGACATCTGGAAAAAAATTAAATTACCTCGGCGACTGAGCGATTTCAGTCAGCGTTTAGCTGCTGAGTTTGGTTATGATCTGCCGCAAGAGGACGACGCTTTGACGGCAGAAAGTAAGAAAGTTGATCCGAGCCATGCACGAAAATTGCTGGAAAACCTCGACGGTCTTTCAGATGATGAAGTCAATGCATTGCTTAGCGAGATGTTAACCAGCGAGGAGAAAAGAAATGTATAAGATAGCCTTGATCAATATGCCGTTTGCCGGTATGAACATGCCCTCATTTGCGCTAACCCAGTTAAAATCTGTTTTAGATAGTAGGTTTAAGGATCACGTTTCGGTTGATATATATTATCTGAATCAAGATTTCGCGCGCACCTTGGGGATCGATTTCTATAAATTCATGACCGATTCAATGGAGGCCTACAATGCCGGGCTTGGAGAATGGCTTTTCCGGCAAGTCGCGTTTCCTCAACTCGAAGAAAATAGTGAAGAATATCTGCAACGCTATTTTCCCTATCGCGATGAGCGAAGCGAAATGCTGAAACGCACCATTCTGGACAAATGGCAGGGGATTGATTATCTCTTGGGTGCCCTTATCGATAAGTACAAGTTGGACCACGCAGACATCGTGGGTTTTACTTCCATGTTCTCACAGAACGTGGCCTGTTTTGCGATGGCCCGGAAGCTCAAAGAACGAAATGCGGAGATCATTACGGTCATGGGAGGGGCAAACTGCGAGACGCCCATGGGAGAGGCGATTGCCATGAATGTCGAAGCTATCGATTTCGTTTTTTCAGGTCCCGGCCTGAAGAGCTTTCCTGGGTTTGTGGAACATTGCCTGAACGGAGAAAGCGAGAAATGCCGGAAAATCAAGGGTGTGTTTTCCAGAAATAATCTGTTGCTGAATGGAAACGGAATGAAGGGTTCCATTGGTGACGAGCTTCCCATCGATGTTAAAGTAGAAGTAAACTATGAGAAATTCCTCGATACTTACGAGAAGAACTTCCCAGACCAAGAAAAGCCCATTCTATTTTTCGAAACTTCCCGTGGCTGCTGGTGGGGCGAAAAAGCTCATTGTACTTTTTGTGGCTTAAATGGTATGACCATGCAGTACCGAGCCATGAGTCCAAAAAATGCAATTGAGCTATTTGAATCTCTGTTCAAGTACTACCCCAGAAGCTCTTATTATTTTTGCGTTGATAATATTTTGCCAACCAACTATATCGATGAAGTCTTGCCCCGTTTAGATCCACCTTCGGATGCCACTATTTTTTATGAGGTGAAAGCAGATTTCAGCGAAGAGGATCTAAAAGTACTCTCAAAAGCTAAATTAAACTGTATTCAACCTGGGATTGAATCTTTAGCAACGAGCACCCTCAAGCTGATGAAAAAAGGAACCTCTTCCTTCCAGAATTTAACCCTCATGAAGAATTCTTTGATTCATGACGTTGAGCTTGTGTGGAATATTCTCATCGGCTTTCCAGGGGAAACTGAGGAAGTCTACGAAAAATATGTTCGAGATATCCCTTTCTTAATCCATTTACCGCCACCAACCGGTGTGTATCCGGTGCGCTTTGATCGCTACAGTCCCTACTTCATGAAAGCCGACGAATATGGCCTGGATCTGCACCCATACGATTACTATGAGCTCATTTATCCTTTCAGCAAAGAGGTCCTGGAGAATCTGGCGTATTATTTCATGGATCACAATTCCACGGCAGACTACTTTGTCGCTACAGCCAAATGGGTTCACAAAATCAGAGAACAAGTTGAAATGTGGCGAAGTCATTGGACTCGTGGCTACGGGTCGGTTCCACCCAGGCTTTTCTTTAAAGACAACGGCAAGTCCGATATCGTTTATGATTCCCGTTCGGGCGCAGTTGTTGAACATCAAGTGGGTAAAGACGGCAAGCAAGTGCTGGAACAGCTCGCCAGACCGAAAAGAATCGACAAAGTTGCAGAGGATCTGGACTTCGACCCTCAACAGCAATTAACGTTCTTGGTGGAAAAAGGACTGGTCTTTCAGGATGGCGAGCGTTACATGAGTCTGGTTTTTGAAAAAGAGCCGCCGCCGCTTAGCCCTGATTTCATGACCCGAAGTCGCTAACCTTACTCTCGACATGTTTATTGAATAAAGAGGACACGCAATGAACGACGCCCTAAAGAATATTTCTGAGCTTTCACCAGAACAAAAACGCGCGCGATTGGCTCAGCTTCTTCAGAACAAGGCGAATGAGATGAATTCTTTTCCTCTTTCTTTTGCACAGCAGCGGCTGTGGTTTCTGGATCAGTTAGAACCCAATAATCCCACTTACAACATTCCGGCCGCCTTTCGCCTGAAGGGGCGACTGAATGTTCCCGTACTCGAAAAAAGTCTAACGGAAATCCAGCGTCGTCACAAAGTTTTACACACTAAATTCGTGGCTGTTGAAGGAAAACCGGCTCAGGTGATCATTCCGGAAATGTTTGTGAAACTTTCTGTGCTCGATCTGCAAGAGCTTCTGGAGAGTAAACGAGAGACTGAGATGTGGCGGCTCATTCAGGAGGAAGTCCAGCGCCCCTTCGAGCTGTCCGAAGGGCCGCTTTGGCGCACGACTTTGTTTCGGCTCGCAGACGAGGAGCATGTCCTGCTCCTGACCATGCACCACATTATCTCGGACGGTTGGTCAATCGGGCTGTTTACGCGAGAGATGATTGCACATTATCAAGCTTTTTTGTCTGGCAACGTGCCGATGTTACCTGAGCTGCCCATTCAATATGCGGATTTTGCTCTGCGACAACGGGAGTGGCTAAAAGGACATGAGCTTGAGGCCCACCTTTCATACTGGAGACAGCAGCTTTCTGGCGTCCCCCCGACGTTGGAACTTTCTACCGACCATCCGCGCTCTGCCGTGCAGAATTTTCAGGGCGCAAGACAATCTATAGAGCTAACCAAAGAATTGACTCAGGCGCTAAAGAAGCTAAGCCTGAAAGAAGGCGGCACTCTTTTCATGACGTTACTGGCAGCTTTTGAGGTACTGTTATGCCGCTACACAGGACAGGAGGATCTCAGCGTCGGCACGCCCATTGCCAATCGTGACCAGGAGGACATTGAGAATCTGATCGGATTTTTTGTCAATGCTCTGGTTTTGCGTGTGGATCTAAACGGGAATCCCACTTTTCGCAAACTGTTGGCGCGAGTCCGCGAGGTTGCGCTTGTAGCTTACGATCACCAGGACTTGCCGTTTGAGAAGCTGGTGGAAGAACTGCAGCCACAGCGTGATTTGAGCCGTTCACCGCTTTTTCAAGTGATGTTTAGTCTGCAGAATACGCCGTCCCGCTCTCTGGACCTTCCTGAGCTTACGCTTGAGCATTTAGACGTTTACAACGGCATGGCGAAGTTTGATCTAACCGTTTACATGTGGGAGGAAGCGAATGGGCTCAGGGGGGTGTTTGAGTATAACACCGCTCTGTTGGAAGCTCCTACCATAACCCGAATGATAGCACACTTCAAAAACGTACTACAGGGGGTTGTATCCAACCCTGATCAGCGTCTCTCAGATTTGCCCATGCTGACCAAGGGAGAGCGCGAGCAATTACTTGTAGAGTGGAATAGCACTGAGAGGGAATATCCTAGGGAGCAATGTTTTTATCATCTTTTTGAAGCTCAGGTGGAAAGGAGGCCTGAGGCGACTGCGGTAGTGATGGGAGAGGATGAGCTAAGCTATGGTGAATTGAACCGTCGGGCAAACCGACTGGCTCACTACCTTCGGAAACTGGGCGTTGGTCCGGATGTTCTGGTTGGGATTTATATAGAGCGTTCTCTTGAGATGGTGATTGGACTTTTGGGCATTATGAAGGCTGGTGGTGCTTATGTGCCTTTAGATCCTTCTTATCCCAAGGAGCGAATAGGCTACATGCTGGAGGATGCTCAGCCACGAGTATTGTTGACTCAGCAGCGATTGCGTGAGACCTTATTCGAGAAGCAAGGAGCGAGGAGCGAAGAGCGCGCTCCACGCTCTACGCTCCCCGCTGCTCGGTTGAATGTTATCTCTTTGGACAGCGACTGGGACGAAATTGCCAAAGAGAGCGATTTGAATCCAAAGAGCAACACAAATGCCATGAATCTGGCCTACGTCATTTATACTTCAGGTTCGACCGGAAAACCGAAGGGGGTTACGATTGAGCATCTAACTTTAGTCAATTTTTTGAGAGCCATGTCGGAGCAACCAGGTTTAACCAAGGAGGACCGTCTTCTGGCCGTAACCACGTTGTCTTTTGATATTGCGGGCTTAGAGCTTTACTTGCCGCTGATGGTAGGGGCCCGTGTTATCTTGGCGAGTCGGGAAGTAGTTTCTGATGGGCTTCGTTTGCGTGAGGCATTGGCAAGCTTTGGTGCCACCGTGATGCAAGCGACGCCGGCGACCTGGCGTCTGCTTTTGGACAGTGGCTGGGAGGGGAGTAAGAGATTGAAGATGCTTTGCGGCGGAGAGGCGTTGCCGCGCGAGTTGGCAAATCGGTTATTAGACTGCGGGGGTTCGCTGTGGAATATGTACGGTCCCACCGAGACCACCGTCTGGTCTGCAGTTTGCCAGATTGAATGCAAGGAAGGCATGGTTCCTGTTGGGCCCCCCATTGCTAACACCCAGATTTATCTACTGGATCGAGATTTACGACCCGTCCCCGTTGGAGTTTATGGGGAGGTGCATATCGGCGGTGATGGGTTAGCCCGTGGCTATCTAAAGTGTCCTGAGTTGACCGCTGAAGTGTTTATCCCCGATCCCTTTAGCTCTAATGCAGGGGCGAGGATGTACCGCACAGGAGATTTAGCGCGCTATTTGGCCAACGGCAATATTGAATTTCATGGTCGTATCGACCATCAGGTGAAGATTCGTGGGTTTCGCATTGAGTTGGGGGAAATTGAGGCAGCCCTTGTGCAGCATGAAGCGATTGACGAGGTTGTCGTCGCGTGCAGGGAAGAAGACGTGGATAAGTCGGAGAAGCGCCTGGTGGCGTATTTGGTTTCGAAAGCTGATCCTAAGCCCACAGTAAGTGAGCTGCGGCGTTTCCTACAGGCGAATTTGCCGGACTATATGGTACCAAGTGCGTTTGTGTTTCTGGAGGCTTTTCCTCTGACGCCTAACGGCAAGGTAGACCGCAGGGCGCTTCCGGCACCTGGCGGGATTCGTCCTGAACTGGGGTCCGCTTTTGTCGCACCTCAGAACGAGATTGAGCGCGGCATAGCCGGGGTTTGGCAGGAGGTGCTTGGGGTGGAGAAGGTGGGGATCGATGACAATTTTTTTGATTTGGGAGGGCATTCGTTGCTTCTGGTCCAGGTTCAAAGCAAGTTGCAGAAAAAATTTGAGCGCGAGCTTTCGATCGTTGATTTATTTAAATATCCGACCATAAATGCCCTGGCGAAATATTTCGGTCAGGAGGAGGGGGAATCGGCGGATTTTCAGAAAATCCATGACAAGGCTAAAAAACAAAAAGACGCATTTGCACAGCAAAAGAAACTTAAGGAGGTAAAAAAGAACGATGGGCGATTCGAATACGCATGACTCCGTAGGCAGCATTGCCGTTATCGGTATGGCCGGCCGTTTTCCACAATCCAGGAATTTAGATGAATTTTGGCAGAATTTGAGAAATGGTGTGGAATTGATCACATTTTTGTCTGACGAAGAACTGCAGGCGGAAGGGGTAGATCCTTCCATATATAAAAACCCGAACTATGTTAAATCTGCCGGTAGCGTTCTCGAAGACGTAGAAATGTTTGATGCTTCTTTCTTTGAATATACACCCAGAGAAGCTGAAGCCATGGATCCTCAACATCGCATTTTTTTGGAATGCGCCTGGGAAGTTCTCGAGAACACAGGTTACGATCCGGAAAAGTATCCAGGTGCAATTGGCGTTTATGCTTCTGTTAGTATGAACAGCTACTTGTTGAACAACCTCATTTCAAACCGTGACCTTATTCAATCTCTCGGCGGTTTTAATATCATGGTGGCCAATGATAAAGACTTTTTGACGACCCGCGCATCTTATAAATTTAACTTGACTGGTCCAAGTATGGTCGTCCAAACTGCTTGTTCGGCTTCGTTGGTGGCTCTCTGTCAAGCGGTTCAAAGTCTGCTTAGTTATCAATGCGATATGGCTTTAGCCGGCGGTATTTCGATTGGTGTTCCCCAGAAGGTGGGTTATTTGTACCAGCAAGGCGGGATCGCATCCCCGGATGGTCACTGTCGTACCTTTGATGCCAAATCGGCAGGAACCGTGGGCGGCAACGGCGTGGGAATTGTCGTATTAAAGAGGTTAGCCGATGCTCTTGCCGATGGAGACACCATCCACGCGGTCGTTAAAGGCGCCGCCATGAATAACGATGGGTCTTTGAAAGTGGGTTACACTGCGCCAAGTGTGGATGGCCAAGCCGAAGTCATTGCCATGGCTCAGGCTTTAGCCGGGATTACAGCGGATACCATTGGATATATAGAGGCCCATGGGACCGGCACCGAGCTGGGAGACCCTATCGAAATTGCAGCGCTAACAAAAGCTTTTCGTGCCACCACCGACAAGAAAGGCTTTTGCGGGATCGGGTCCGTTAAAACAAACATGGGGCATTTGGATGCGGCGGCGGGAATTGCGGGGTTCATTAAAGCCGTTTTGACGCTCAAGAATAAGGAAATTCCACCAAGCCTAAATTTCGAAAAGCCCAATCCAAAAATCGATTTTGCGAATAGTCCTTTTTACGTCAACGCTAAACTTTCAGAATTCAAAAAGAGCGACCATGCGCGTCGAGCTGGGGTGAGTTCTTTTGGCATCGGTGGTACCAATGCACATGTGGTTCTGGAAGAGGCGCCTGATGTAGAAACATCCGGTGACTCCAGGCCTGCACAGTTGTTGCTGCTTTCGGCTAGGTCCAGCACAGCGTTGGAGGCCATGACTACAAATCTCGCCAGACACTTTGAACAGCATCCTGAACTTAACTTGGCTGATGCAGCCTATACTTTGCAGGTTGGTCGTAAAGCTTTCAAACATCGCAGGATGCTTGTTTGTCAAGACCTTGAGGATGCGGTGAAAACACTACGGTCTGGCGATCGCAAGCGGGTCTTTACAGCCGCTCAGGAGCCTGGCAATAAAGCGGTGACTTTCATGTTTCCCGGTCAGGGTGCTCAGCATGTTAACATAGGGAAAGATCTTTACGACCATGAACCTGAATTTCGCAAGATT
>JAABXR010000334.1:0-12429 GCA_011776225.1 Phycisphaerae bacterium | reverse complement strand
ATCAGTGCTGCGAACTGCTCGAGCCTGATTTAGATGTTGACCTGCGCGATATCCTTTATCCAGAGGATGAGGATGCGGAAGCGGCCGCGGAAAGATTGAAGCAGACCGCTGTCACGCAGCCAGCTTTGTTTGTGATCGAGTATGCTTTAGCGAGGTTGTGGATGTCGTGGGGGGTGCGCCCACAAGCGATGATTGGGCACAGTATCGGCGAATATGTAGCGGCGTGTTTGGCGGGGGTATTTTCCCTTGAAGATGCTCTGGCCTTGGTGGCCGAACGAGGCCGGCTGATGCAGTCCATGCCTCCGGGGTCTATGTTGGCTGTTTCGCGGGCGGCATCTGAGGTCGTGCCTTTGCTCAATGGGAGGCTTTCGTTGGCGGCGGTAAACGCGCCTGCGCTCTGTGTGGTTTCCGGCCCCGGTGAAGAAGTGGATGAATTTGCAGAGCAGCTTGCTAACCAAGGGATGGAGTGTCGTCGTCTGCATACGTCTCATGCCTTTCATTCAGAGATGATGGATGCGATTCTGGCACCGTTTGCCGAGCGAGTAGCAGCCGTCGAGCTTTCGCCACCGCGGATTCCTTTTGTATCCAATGTGACCGGCACCTGGATCACGGCTGATCAGGTTACGGATCCAGGCTATTGGGCGCAGCACCTGCGGCAGGCGGTGAATTTTGCCGCCGGGGCGCAGGAGTTGTTGAATGAACCTTCAAGGGTGCTTCTGGAGGTAGGGCCGGGCAGGACGTTAAATACATTATCAGGAATGTGTCAGTTAGAGTTGAGAACGCAGCAAAAAGAACAGTCTTTCAACCAATTGATCGCCTCCTCCATGCGCCATCCCGACGACATGCAATCGGACCTCGTGTTTCTTTTGACCACCATGGGGCGGCTCTGGCTTTCCGGTGTAGAGATCGATTGGTTCAAATTTTATGAGAATGAAAAGCGTCATCGGATACCGTTACCCGCCTATCCGTTTGAGCGTCAACGTTACTGGGTCGAACCACAACGGGATGGCGTCTCCCAGGCGACCCGCCAGCCGGTTTCTTTGAGCAAAAAAGAGGATATCGCTGACTGGTTCTATGTGCCGGTCTGGAAGCAATCTTTTCCATCTTTCAAGCTCGAACCGGACATCCCTGATGACGAAAAAGCGTGCTGGCTTGTCTTTACAGATATCTCTGGACTGGCGGGAGAGATTATACAGGGACTTGGAGAAGAGAAGCAAACTGTCGTGACGGTTTCGGCAGGGAAGAAATTCAATAAGATTGACGAACAGAGTTTCGTAATAAATCCACAGAACCATGAGGACTATGATGCGCTCATCCAGGATCTATGCGCGCAAGAAAAAACGCTGACAAAGATTGTGCACATGTGGGGCATCACATCCCCTGATGATATGGCGGCCCAAAACGGAACGATCGAATCCGCACAGGAGTGCGGTTTCTTCAGTCAGTTGTACGTTGCACAAGCATTAGGAAAACATAAGGTCAGCAATTCCATACAAGTGACTATCATAACCAATAACATGCAGAAGGTGACCGATGACGAAGTTCTCTATCCCGAAAAGGCAACGGTTGTAGGAGCTTGTAAGGTGATTCCGCAGGAATACTTAAATATGACCTGTCGCAGCATTGATATCGTCATTCCGGAGGTGAATGGTCTGCAGAGGGCGAGACTGGTTGAACAGCTCACGCGAGAGATTACCAGGAAGCAGTCGGACCTGGTGGTCGCTTATCGTGGAAACCAGAGGTGGGTGCAGAATTTCGATGCCGTACCTATTGGTGAAGCTGACGGACAACCGTCACTTCTACGTCAAGGAGGTGTCTATCTGATCACCGGTGGACTGGGACGCATCGGGCTTGTGCTTGCCGAGTATCTGGCAAAAAACGTCAAGGCTAAACTGATTCTAACCAGCCGGAACGGTCTCCCACCAAAGGGCGAGTGGGAAAAATGGCTTGCAGATCACGACGAGAGCGAGGTGTCCAGCCAAAAGATCTTCAAGGTGCAGTATCTGGAGAGCTTGGGCGCCGAAGTTGTTGTCGCTAAAGCTGATGCTGCAAATTTTGATGATATGAAAGCGGCTGTTGCCATGGCAACCGAAAGATTTGGCACGATCGATGGTGCCATCCACGCTGCCGGGATTCTTGTCGGCGGGAAGTTTGATTCGATACAAGAGACGAACAAAGACGATTGCCAAACCCAGTTCCGACCAAAGATCGATGGGCTTATCGTCCTGCAAAAGGTTCTGGAAGGACAAAAATTAGATTTTTGTCTGTTATTCTCATCGATATCATCTGTTTTGGGAGGCCTTGGATATCTCGCTTACTCGGCGGCGAATCTTTTCATGGACGCATTTGCTGGTCTGCACAACCACACGAACGGCGTGCCCTGGATCAGTGTCAATTGGGATGCCTGGCGGTTTCATGAGTTGAAACAATCGAATAAAGTTGCAGGCGCAGATTTGGCGGAACTAGCATTGACACCAGATGAAGGGGTTGAGGTCTTCCGACGTGTGATGTCCATTGATCCGTTGAGCCAGATCGTTGTCTCGACAGGAGACTTGCAGGCCAGGATTAGCAAGTGGGTCGAGCTGGAATCCATGCGAAAGAAAGAAGGGACCAAAAAGGTCGAGTCGGAGGCGCGTCATTCAAGGCCGGCCCTGCAATATGACTACGTTGCGCCTACCAACGAGCTTGAACAAACACTCGCAGATATCTGGCAGGAACTATTTGGCATCGACAAAATAGGGATTCAGGATAACTTCTTTGAATTAGGCGGACACTCACTTTTGGCAACAGGGGTCGTTTCCAGAGTACGAGATACATTTCATGTCGAGTTAAACCTCCAAAGCTTCTTTGAAAAACCGACTATTGCAGAATTGGCGAATGTTATTTTGGAAAAAATGGTCGAGGCGGAAGATAGTGCTACGCTTAGTCAAATCCTGGAGGAGATAGAGACTCAATCTTAGGTAGTGATTGACCGAAAAGTCGATTCTTTATGTCATTGCGAGCACTTCTCAGCGAAGCAATCTCCTTATTAGGCATGGCAGGAGATTGCTTCGGCAAAAACGCCTCGCAATGACAGCATTTTACCACTTTTCGGTCAATCACTCGCCGGGGCGTGGCCGAAAAACCCATTTTCTCGACCTTTATCACATCTCAGCATCTGTTATTTGGTTCGAAAATATTGCAAAAAGTGACTTTCTGGCTACGCCGCCAGGACAGCACAGACTCAATTAATTATTCAAAAAAATAAAAATTAGGGATTCACCATATGAACGACATTACGAAACGAATTGCTGCTCTTCCGGCGGAGAAACGTAAGTTGCTTTTGGAGCGACTTAAAAAGAAGAATGGCGGCGGTGCTGCGCACAAAATTAGCCGTCAAAGTCGGGAAACGGATACGTTTCCTCTCTCCTTCGCGCAGCAGAGACTGTGGTTTCTCCACCAAATGGAACCTGACAGCTTCACGTGGAATATATGCTTAAGCTACAAAGTTACAGGCCAAATCAGTGAGAAGGCCCTTAGGTACGCATTTGATGAAATCGTCAAGCGCCACGAAGTTCTGCGAAGCACGTTTGCCATCGTAAATGGCCAACCGGAACAGGTCATTGCCAAAGAAGGTTTCTTACCTCTGTCAGTGGTAGACCTCAGCAACTTACCTGCTTCCGAGCGCGAGGCCGAGTCTCAACGACTGATTGTCGAAGAAACCGAACGTCCGTTCGACTTGGCTAAGGGTCCGCTTGTACGCGGCAGTTTGTTGCGGCTGGATGAAATGGAGTCGGTGCTCATTCTAACCATGCATCATATTGTTTCCGACGCCTGGGCCATTGGGATTTTCTTTAAAGAACTACGAGAATTCTACGAGGCGTTCCGCAACGGACGATCCCACTCCCTTCCTGAACTACCCATCCAATATGCGGATTTCGCGGTCTGGCAAAGGGAATGGCTAAAAGGGGAAGTTCTGGAAACCCAACTTTCCTATTGGAAGCAGCATCTTGGAGGCAGCCTTCCCATACTTCAGTTGCCCACGGACCGCCCGCGCCCGAGCGTGCAGACCTTTCCGGGTGCCGTAGAATCTTTGGAGTTACCCAAGTCTCTAACCGCGGCGCTTACAAAACTATCTAATCAAGAAGGAAAGACTTTGTTCATGACGCTGTTAGCAGCTTTTAAGATACTACTTTACCGCTATAGCGGCCAGGAGGACATCATAGTGGGCTCACCCATTGCAGGTCGCAACCGGGCCGAAATCGAAGGGCTGATTGGTTGCTTTGTCAACACGATGGTCATGCGCACGGACATGAGTGGCAACCCCACTTTCCGTCAGCTGCTTTCACAGGTGCAGGATGTGGCCATGGGTGCCTATGCCCACCAGGAGCTACCTTTTGAAAAGCTGGTGGAGGAAGTGCAACCAGAACGAGATCTGAGTACGTCACCGCTGTTCCAGGTTATGTTTGTTCTACAGAATGCACCACTGCCAGGCTTTGAGCTTTCAGATTTTACCTTGACCCCCTTAGTGAGTACTCAGAAACCATCAAGGTTTGATTTGACATTGTATATGGGGGAACGTGATGAACGGCTCCTGGGAGCGGTGGAGTACAACACAGACCTGTTTGATGGGAGCACTATAAAAAGAATGGTAGGGCACTTCGAGACGCTGTTGGAGAGCATCATCGCTAATCCAGACCTATGCATCGCTGACTTGCCAATACTAAAGAAAGAGGAGCAGCATCAACTGGTTGCTGAATGGAATGCAACTCAACGGCAGTATCCTAAAGATAAATGCTTTCAACAACTGTTTGAAGCTCAGGTGGAAAGGACACCTGAGACGAGTGCAGTCGTGATGGGAAAGGATGAGCTAAGCTATGGTGAACTGAACCGTCGGGCAAACCGACTGGCTCACTACCTTCGGAAGCTTGGCATTGGTCCGGATGTTCTGGTTGGGATTTATGTAGAGCGTTCTCTTGAGATGGTGATTGGACTTTTGGGCATTATGAAGGCGGGTGGTGCTTATGTGCCTTTAGATCCTTCTTATCCCAAGGAGCGAATAGGCTACATACTCAAGGATGCCCAGGTTTCCGTGCTGGTAACGCAGAAACAGCTTGTAAGAGTGTTGCCTGAACATAAGGCGGAGGTTATTTGTTTAGACAGTGACGGGGCGGAAATTTGCAAAGAGAGCGCGTCGAATCCGGTAAGCGGGTCGGATTGTGCTAACCTGGCTTACGTTATTTATACTTCGGGTTCAACCGGAAAGCCCAAGGGAGTTGGGATTCAGCATCAGACCCTGGTGAATTTCTTGTATTCGATGAGCAAAGAACCGGGACTAACGCAGGAGGATGTGCTGCTTGCAGTCACCACGTTGTCTTTTGATATTGCCGGTCTGGAGCTCTACTTGCCACTCATGGTGGGTGGGCGTGTGGTTTTGGCCAGTGGTGAAGTGGCCTCGGACGGCGGTCGCTTGAGTGAGATGTTAACCCTATCCGGGGCAACCGTGATGCAAGCGACGCCGGCGACCTGGCGCCTGCTGTTGGATAGTGGCTGGAGCGGTCATGACAAATTGAAAATACTGTGTGGGGGCGAAGCACTACCACGAGAGTTGGCCAATCGGTTATTAGAATGCGGAGCCTCTCTGTGGAATATGTACGGACCGACGGAGACCACCATCTGGTCTGCGGTTTGCCATATCGAGTCCAAAGGGGGGATAGTTCCTGTTGGGCCTGCCATTGCCAACACGCAAATCTATCTTTTGGATCGGAATTTGCGTTCGGTACCTGTTGGGGTTTATGGGGAACTATACATTGGTGGTGATGGTTTAGCTCGTGGTTATCTGAACCGCCCTGAGTTGACAGCGGAAAAGTTCATCCCCAATCCTTTTAGCAAAGATGGAGCGCGTATGTACCGGACCGGGGATCTGGCGCGCCGCTTACCAAATGGTAATATCGAATTTCAGGGTCGTATAGACCATCAAGTGAAGATTCGCGGTTTCCGCATTGAGTTGGGGGAAATTGAGACAGCGCTTACAAACTACCCAAACATTGACGAAGTTGTGGTTGTAGCCAGAGATGAAGAAGATGAGCTGAAGACAGAAAAACGTCTGGTTGGGTATATGGTTTCGAAAGCAAGATCGGCTCCGACGGTTAGTGAGCTGCGGCGTTATCTCATGGAGTCCCTTCCTGAGTACATGGTACCAAGCACATTTGTGTTTCTCGACGCTTTTCCATTGACCCCCAACGGAAAAGTGGATCGCAAGGCGCTTCCGGCCCCGGAAGGTATTCGTCCTGAGCTGGAGTCAGCTTATGTGGCGCCTCAGAATGAGGTCGAGAGGGCAATTGCCGGTATCTGGCAGGAAGTGCTTGGGGTAAAAAAGGTCGGTGTTGATGACAATTTCTTTGATCTGGGCGGACACTCCTTGCTTTTGGTTCAAGTTCAAAATAAATTACAGGCTGTCTTTAATCGCGACTTATCAATAATCGAATTGTTTAAATATCCTACCATAAAAGCGCAGGCGAGATATTTTAGCCTGGAGTCCGATGACGGTAAAGATCAGCGTGATTTGAGCAAAGCACAGGATTTGGCAAGAAAACAAAGGGAGGCCCTTTCTCGACCGAGGCAAGTGTCCAAGAGGGATGGAGCGACATTCAAATACGAATAAGTCAATGAAGAAACCTTTCAGGTTCGTCAGGAGATTGACGATAGTAGTTGTATTTCATGGTTGTTATCGTCTTTCTCTTTGTTTTGCCACTTGCGCTGACAGCACAGGCTTTGTAGATTTCGTCCCAAACTACAACCGCGGTAGTAGAGAATGCCTCCAACCAACCCAGAAATATTCTAATAGGTCATCTTGATGTTACTTTGTATATAGAATCGGAGTTAGTACATCACAGCCGACTACAAAAAGCTTCATTGTCTATTTCGGCGACGGTACATTGGATTCGCAATTTGTCGTGGTTAACGCAGCCTTTGTCAGCGCTATTGAAGTGCTGTCCAATAGCAGTGGTTTGGGTAAGAAAAGACCCTCTATCAGAGTACTGGATTTTCTTTCGAAGCGAGGAAGAAAGTCGACACGTGAACCTGATACGAAATCGTGCCGCTGGAAGCATTCCAAACGACTACGGTGGTGGATGAGAGCGGGACTCACGCCCACGTCTTTGGAGGTGAGGGGTTTAGCCATCGCGACGACTTATTTTTGGCGAGCGAATGCGACCAATGACGGGGGGACGAGTGATTGGTCCACTATCTGGCGGTTTACTACTGAGCAGGTCACATCGGTGGGGAGAGGCCATGAAATTCCGGATAGATTCAGTCTGGGTCAGAACTATCCGAATTCGTTTAATCCGAGTATGCATATTGTTTTTGAAATGCCCAGGGCGGAGTATGTGACGCTTAAGATCTATAGCGTGTTAGGCGAGGAAATGGCAACGGTTGTTTCTGGCAGGCTTCCTGCGGGGCGACATATTGTCACGTTTGATGCACGTGGTCTGGCTAGTTGGGTCTATTTGTATGGACTTCAGACGCGTTCTTTTGTGCAAACCAGGAAGATGTTGCTGATGAGATGGGGACAAATGTAGTTCTGGAACAAATCACCATACAAATGAAGACTTCGGTCAACACGGACTCTGTTGAAGTTACCGTAGTTATCCCTTGCTTGAATGAAGAAGAAACCATTGGGCGCTGTATAGAAAAAGCACTTCGCGCATTCGATCGGTTAAACATTTCAGGCGAAGTCGTCGTGGCCGATAATGGCTCCAAAGACCGATCGTTAGACATTGCGCAAAATAAAGGTGCCAGAGTGATACATCAGCCGCTCAAAGGTTATGGCAATGCATTGAGGGCAGGAATTGAAGCAGCCGAGGGCGATTTCATAATTATGGGAGATGCGGACGACAGCTATGATTTTAGCGATATTGGAAAATTCGTAGAAAAATATCGCAAAGGGTATGAATTGGTAATGGGATGCAGGTTACCTTGCGGAGGAGGTACAATCATGCCAGGTGCCATGCCTTGGATGCATCGATGGCTTGGCAATCCTGTCCTATCGAAGATTGGCAGGCTGTTCTTTAAAAGCAAAATCACCGATTTTCATTGTGGCTTGCGAGGCTTGACTAAACACGCCTATAAAAAAATGCGACTTAATACGACCGGAATGGAATTTGCTTCTGAGATGGTGATAAAATCCACACTCGGTAGCACACAAATGACGGAGGTGCCGATCACGTTATTCAAAGATGGCCGTTCCGGGCCGCCTCACTTGAGGAGTTGGCGAGATGGTTGGCGGCATCTCCGGTTTATGCTTCTCTACTGCCCGAGGTGGTTGTTTCTTTACCCGAGTCTATTTCTAATATTTTTTGGTCTCACAGCCATAAGCTTAACACTACCCGGCCCATTGACCATCAAAGGGATTAATTTTTCCACCAACACTATGATGATTGGCGCCTTGGCCACTATCCTAGGCGTTCAAATTCTCAGTTTCGCCATTTCCTCAAGGCTGTTTGCTTACAACGAAGGGTTCCTTTCACGAGATTCAAAACTCGTAAGGCTGCTACGAAATTTCAAATTGGAAATTGGGTTGGCGATCGGTATACTTCTAACCATCCTTGGATTAGGGGCCGTTGTCTTCATTTTATTCTACTGGAAACAGTTGAATTTTGGTGATTTACCCAGAGAGTTAGTTTTAAGAATCATTATCCCTGGTGTAACGGCCATTGTTACTGGAGTTCAGATTGTGTTTTCCAGCTTTTTTATCAGTTTTTTGAATTTGGAACGAAGGCGTTGATTCGCAAGCGAATAATATCATGCAAGTAAACCGTTTTGTATCCAAATCAACCTCTTTTTTCCCCTTAGCGCTGGTCATCTATTTGGCCACGGGCCTCTTTTTGCTTCAGTACTATCAATATCAGTTAAATGGTGATGGGATTTCCTATATATCGATAGCTCGCAAGTACTTAAATGGTCATTTTTCTGATGCAATCAACGGATATTGGGGACCATTACTTTCCTGGCTATTAATCCCTTTTCTTTCTCTGAAACTGCCCCCTGTGTTCGCTGTAAAGCTCATGTTACTCCTTGTTGGGTTGCCGACCCTAATCGGCATACGCTCTTTATCCCAGAGGTTTGACATGAGCAATGCCATGAGGACGATACTCCTCTTTTCTTTGATTCCTATTCTATTACGTTTTGCCCTTCTTGGGATTACACCCGATTCGATCATGCTATGCGTGCTTGTTTATTACCTGGCGATCATATTTGACACTAATTATAATGAGAGCAAAAACAAAGGCGCAGTTTGTGGAACACTTGGTGCTTTAGCGTATTTGACCAAGGGTTATGGCTTCCCATTCTTTCTTTGTCATTTCTTGGTATTCAATGTGCTTCATTATGTCAGGAGTGAAACGACTAAAGTAAGAAAGACTGTACTCATGAACTTCTTGTTTGGGTTGGGTGTATTTTTGACGATCAGCGGAAGCTGGATTTTTTTAATGAGCAATAAATATGGGAACATAACTATCTCAAAGGCAGGAAGCTACAACTTTGCGCTCATGGGGCCAAAAACAGGTGGTTTGCATGGTCATCCAATGTTTCATCGATTGTTGGAACCGCCCAACAATACGGCAATTAGTGCATGGGAGGATCCTTCTTATATAAAGCTTGAGGCGTGGAACCCGGTGCAGTCGGTCGATGCTTTCAGGTATTTCACGAAGCTTGTCAAATCTAATTTAGGCACAGCCTCTGCTAGACAAAATCCACATGGAGGCCGCGGACTATTATGGGTCCTTAATTCTTTTTCTGTGCTTTCAATTCCCATTCTCTTGACGAGTCTTGTCATTTGTTTGCCGTTCAAAAGAATGAAATTGCCGACGGAAATATGGTATTCTTTGGTCACACTAACAATATACATCTCTGGCTACATTTTCGTTTTTGTGGTAGAGAGATATATATGGATTGCATGCATATTAGTCATTCTAATGGGGTTTTGTCTCTTTAATTATATAATCGTTAAGACTTCGTTCTCTAATACAACCAAAAGACTTATCTTTATCACCTTCTTGACATTTTTCGTGGCATCTGTTTGGATCACGCCCATTAAGACTCTGGCTAATGGTGCCTACGTTGGGAAAAATGATGATGAGTTAAGCCGGAAATTACAAAAGTACAATATACGGGATAATATCGCAGCCAATTGGCGCTACCGTAAAACACTAATCCTATCATTTCACAATAATTACACATACTATGGGGTCACGGGTCCTATAACGGATGAAAAATTAGAGACAGAACTTCGGCAATATGAGATTGATTATTACTTCCTCTGGCAACCTCCGGACAAATTAAGAATAGATAAATATGATGAATACATGCATGGCGTTAGTTTTTTGTCCAAATATAAGGAGATAGTTAGATTAGATAATTTGACTGTTTATTCTCTCAAAGAATTACAATATAGTATTAATTATATGTGATGGTTGGAAAGGCAGCTTTTCGCCAAAAGTGACCTTCGAAATGAAGCGAAACAAACATAATCCAGTTTGCAAAATTTTAACTAATGGCTTAAATTAGTCGATAAGGTGGGTAGCATACTATCAATCCTTATGTATGGCAAGATGGAGTTTTTTCATGTCGATATCAAACCTTGATTGCTGGAAGAAATCTTTAGCTTTTGTTATCGCTTTTTCTGTTTTACCGTTTGCGCTCACGGCACAGGATTCAAAGCTTGCGTCCACAGCGTTGGCAGACGATGCCTCCAGCCAGCCTGGAAATATTCTAATGAGGCCCACCTTGACCGGTAACCTGAAAATTCTATTCATTCTGGTTAAATATCCCGGCAATTCAAGTGGAATTGTGTCTTTAAACCAGGCTCAGCAGCATGCCAACGATCTTGAAAATGCCATTAATATTAACAGTTATAATGCGTTATCTGTGGATATCGATATAACACCCACCACGCTAACCATGCCTAATTCGGAATCTTATTACCAAAACCAACCTCTGGTCAGATTGCGAGCTGATGCCGTCAAAGCAGCAGAACAAGCCGGTTTTGATGTAGATTCCTATGACCGAGAGGTCATTTTTAGCAAAAAGGTATGGCGCGGTTCGGCTGCTCTGGGTACTATCAACAGACGAACAATATTCATGAGCCATAACTTGACACGCGTATCCGTCCACGAGGTTGGGCATAGCAACGGTTGGCGTCACGCCAACTTTTGGGAGGTGAATGGTGGCTCTCCAATATCACCGAATGGAACAGAGATCGAGTATGGAGATGTGTTTGATATGATGGGCAATCTTCAAGCGGTTGCCGGCTCCTATCATCATTTCAATCCCTGGAGTAAATACCGCGTTGGCTGGCTTCCACAGGCAAATATACTAAATATAACCAGTTCCGGAACGTATACGATTTTGGCAATAGAGAGCGATCCGATGACCGTACCGATAAATAAATACACAGCCTTGAAAATAAGAAAAGACCCTCTATCAGATTACTGGATTTTCTTTCGGAGCAAGGAAGAATATGTCAAAAACGGACCTGTTATTACCCAAATATTCAATGACAATATCCAGCCGACGCGTCTTTTAGACATGACTCCCGGATCCCAAACCGATGATTGGAAAGATGCGGCGTTGGCAGTTAACTCGACGTTTTCGGATACGCAAGCTGGAATCACCGTGAAGACAGTCTCTGTTTCCTCAAGTGAAGTTGAGGTTGAAGTTACTGTAGATGCGAACGCCCTGGCCAATATAGATAACCTGCCGGTTATAGATGTGACCAGTCCTTCTTTCGGAGTGACTATCAATGGCGTTATCGACTATGCAGTTACTGTCTTCGATCCGGATTTTGGCAATACAGATGGCGCCGGAATTGACAAGGTGAAACTCTACCTTCACCGTTTAAGTGACCCATTGATTCAAAATCTGCGGCAAGGGTTTGATCCACCGGATCCTTTTGCCACTATAGAATTGTCTGCTCCACCATATCGGTGGCAATTTGATACGAGTAGCTTACCACGGGAAGGGGTTTATTTTCTCATTCCGCAAGCAACGAGCATGGATGGTGGGACCCAGACCGTTTGGTTCGAGCATATTATCGACAATTCTGGATTGCCTGCCACACCTGTTTTGTTTTCTCCCTCGGATAACGCGACAAATGTCTCGACGGATCCGGCTTTAGATTGGAGTGCTGCCAGCGGAGCGACAAGTTACCGGTTGCAAGTTTCCACGGATTCTAATTTTTCCACAACGGTCGCAGATCAGAGCGGACTCACTTCTACTTCGTTTCAGGCTTCTGGTCTGGAAAACAGCACGACGTATTATTGGCGCGTTAATGCAGCCAACGCGAATGGCACCAGTCCCTGGTCAAGCGTTTGGCAGTTCACGACGATCGTCGCGCCGCCGGCGGCGCCTGTTCTATCTTCGCCTTCGGACAATGCATCTGGGGTATCCACG
>JAABXR010000275.1:937-1133 GCA_011776225.1 Phycisphaerae bacterium | reverse complement strand
TCGTGTTGGCCTTCCCGCTTCTAAATGCACTGGCATAAGGACCCTGGATAGAATGATGCGGTCAGCACCAATTGCTTTTGCCAATTCAATATCGATGATATTGGGGAAATTCATCTCTCGTGCATTTCGCAGAAGGGCAAATTTGTTTAGATTGACGCTAAGTTTTGTCATCGTTTTTTGTACCTAAAAACAAGTA
>JAABXR010000275.1:646-826 GCA_011776225.1 Phycisphaerae bacterium | reverse complement strand
TCGAGACGGTGACGCTGTATCAACACCAGCACATTGCCAATGAGCACCAACGCTACCCCAAGGATGGCCGACGATTGCCATCGATAGCCTTCAAAGAACGTGGACAATAGCAGGGCTATAATCGGAAACAGAACCGTCACATAAGCGGCGCGGTCGGCACCAATGCGTCCTAACAAAGTC
>JAABXR010000275.1:344-615 GCA_011776225.1 Phycisphaerae bacterium | reverse complement strand
GTGAAATAACATAAGACCAGGAAAGGTCGAAGTTTATGGGAGCGCCTCTCGACAATATCAGCAGCAAAAGAAATCCGGTGCCATAGCCCATACTAATTGCGTTCGTCTGAACCACCGGCAGTCCTTTGCTTTGATTCCAGGCAGAAGCCATGTTTCCCATGGAAGAAATAGCGGTTCCTGCAATGGCCAGGATCAGTCCTTTTGAGCCAGCCCTGTTCCAATCAAATGCGAGAATCTCGGGCCAGAATACCAATGTGATGCCACCCAGTCC
>JAABXR010000275.1:0-257 GCA_011776225.1 Phycisphaerae bacterium | reverse complement strand
GTCGCAAGATAGACCAAATAGTAATTGCTAGAAAACAGCAGCAACCCTTGCAGCGCCATCAGTCCATGCTCTCTATGCGTAAATCTAAGTCGAACCTTTCTCAGCAAGCAGTACGTTGTTAACAGTATTGAGGCTAACCCAAAACGATAAACAACGGAAAGCTCGGGTGCGACCACGCCTAATTGAAACTTAATGGCCAACCAGGTCGTGCCCCAGATGAGCACGGTAATGAAATAGAGTGCAAACTTCATGGTTTT
>JAABXR010000394.1:1841-2033 GCA_011776225.1 Phycisphaerae bacterium | reverse complement strand
TTTTATCAGAGCTTTCTGCTGTCGTACGCCCAATGAAGGAGCGCTTGGCGCTGGCGGGGGCGGCAGGTTTTGTCGCCTCTCTTGCAATTTTTCTTTACTTGCGCCGCGTGCCGCGCAAATGCCTTCCACCGTTTTATTTGCCGCTCGTCGTCTTCATGCCGCCTGCCCATATAATAGCGGCAATACCACTGA
>JAABXR010000394.1:1205-1714 GCA_011776225.1 Phycisphaerae bacterium | reverse complement strand
GTACAATCGCGCATATACACCCCGCCGAACACCCCGAGCGCAAGCATCTCTTTTGGAGTAAGGTCGGGTGTAAAATCCGGATGGAAGTTCCTCCCCACCGGCTCGGTGCACACATACCGATACCCCTTTTGCATTTTGTCGTTGACGACAACCGTGCGTTTCATGTCTTTGTTCCCTCGTATCCTTCTTATCCTATCACACAAAGCCCCAGGATTAATCCTAGGGTTTTATACTTTTTGTATGCCGGCGGGGCGCACCCCGCCAGCCTTTGGTAGTGGATAAAAAGAAAACCGCCGGTTCGCGACATCTCACGAAATCCGATGTCGTGAGATGTTGCACTTCAGACTAGAATTTACAAAGCACGCATATTGACCAATAAAAATATTATGTTTTACTCAAAGAGGTTAGCGATGGTCGCTAGCTACATGGCCTTGGGCCTTGTACTTTTTACTATCAGAGGAGACTCTGTTATGTCCGGCAATGGCGGAAATCACAAAGGTGGCGGCCAA
>JAABXR010000394.1:685-1057 GCA_011776225.1 Phycisphaerae bacterium | reverse complement strand
TTTATCCCAATCTTGACGACGGTCTGCATTGCCTGCAGGCGTGTTTGAAGATGGTTTTGGGATACTATTTCCCCGACAAAGAATATTCATACGAAGAGCTCGACCGCATCTCAAAACACGTAGAAGGAAAATGGACATGGCAAATCGCTTCTCTGCTCTTTTTTGCCCGAGAAGGGTTTGAGGTGGTTAATATTGAAAATATTGATTACGNNAGCAAAGAGGTATTTGATACACAAAGCGCATACTCAGACTTAAAACAAGAGCAAGAGCTCGCGCAAGAAGCTCTTGAAGATGATCGTATTGTATTTATCAACCGCGAAGCGACCTTTACAGATGTGGAAAAGTATTTTGCTGAAAATTATATTGTGCTGG
>JAABXR010000394.1:292-643 GCA_011776225.1 Phycisphaerae bacterium | reverse complement strand
TCACTGAATCCGTGCGTGCTGGATGAAAAAGATTGCTATGCGAGCCACATCGTAGTCGTTACAAAAGTGACTGATTCGAGTGTTACCTTTCATGACCCCGGACTTCCTCCGCAAGAGAACCGAGAAGTCGCAAAGGAGATATTTGAAAAAGCAATGACTCCTCCGGCCAAGGAAGACACAAATGTTATCGCTCTGCGTAAGCGTGATTAACTACGGCTTTTGGGTGATGAGTGAGGAGGTGGTGTTGCGCATGGGGGTGCCGTCGGGGCGCTTGAGTGCGGCCTTGCTCTCTTTTTCGGTGTAGTGGTGTATGGTCCAGTCGCTGTAAAGTTCTTTTAGTTTGCCGAGCGG
>JAABXR010000394.1:0-230 GCA_011776225.1 Phycisphaerae bacterium | reverse complement strand
GGATAGAATAATTGCTCGCCGTGTTCGTGTGTACATTGGCAAAAGTCGCCTTGATTCGTGATGACAGTAATGACGTGAATACCACCGGCGGCTGTGGGGTTTTTTGCATCTTCAATAAAGCCGAGCGCCGCTTCGGGGCTTACGGTGTGGAGTGCAAACGTGCACACGACCATGTCGTAGGTTGTGCTGAAGGCAAAATCTTCGAGTTTTTGCTGTTGTGTGGCAACCTC
>JAABXR010000393.1 GCA_011776225.1 Phycisphaerae bacterium | reverse complement strand
ACTGACAAAAGCTTTTTCACAATGAATAAATTTTTTGCAAGGTTAAAGTAGCTTCAACAAAAGACTCTAATCATCTCACAAACAGCATTTTCCGGACTTTAACAAAAGAACCCGTCTGAAGTTTATAGAAAAACACACCGGTCGCAAAACCGCTGGCATCGAATTTTACCTTATATTTTCCTGCCGCAAGATTATCAGAAACCAGAGTTTTTATCTCAGTTCCCAATAAAGTGTACACTTTGAGGGTTACATATTCATGCTTTGGCAAATCAAACGCTATATCGGTTGTGGAATTAAACGGGTTTGGATAGTTCTGGCCCAGCCTGAACTCATTCGGGATTTCATCAGCAATTTCTTCCACAGAAGTAGCTTGCTCGGTGGTAAATTGCCAAACCGTTGACCATGGGCTCGTTCCACCGCCGTTTGTTGCGTTCACACGCCAATAATACGTTGTATTGGTGAATAAGCCGGTTATTTCTAATGAGGTCGCCGTGATTCCGCTCTGATCCTCTTCCAGCGTCGAAAAATCAGACTGAGCGGAAACCTGAACTTGATACGACGTTGCCCCACTGGAAGCGTTCCATGTCAAAGTTGGATTTATTGAGACACCGGAGGTATTATCCGCCGGCGAGGATAAAACTGGCGCGGCCGGGGCAGCCACTATCGTGGTGAAGCGCCTGACACTAGACCAATCGCTGGTGCCACCCGCATTGGCAGCCCGTACACGCCAATAATAAATGGTCTGGTTTGCTAACCCAGTCACTTGAAAAGAAGTTGCAGTAATGCCGCTCTGGTCCACCAGGGTTGTTGAAAAATTGGACTGAGTGGAAATCTGCAATTGATACGAAGTGGCTCTATCAGCAGCACTCCACATCAAAGTTGGATTCGTTGGCACGTCTGTCGCATTATCCGATGGTGATGACAAGACAGGTGTGGCTGGCGCGGCAACGATTGTCGTAAATTGCCGAGTCGTTGACCAATCACTCGTTCCGGCTGTGTTGGTCGCATTTACGCGCCAAAAATAGGTGGTTTCATGGGCTAAACCGCTCACCTGTAAGGAAGTTGCGCTGAGCCCACTCTCATCCACCACTGTGGTGGAAAAATTAGACTGAGTCGAAACCTGAACTTCATACGAAGTCGCACCGCCGGAAGGATTCCAAACCAACGTCAGACTCGTTGCTACATTCGCTGCATTATCAGCGGGGGAAGACAAAACTGGCACCTCCGGTAGTGCTGAGTTATCGATGATATGCTCGAACCAAACCGTACGCGTGCCGCCATCTAAACTGGTGGCTCTGGCAACAAGCATATAAGCCCGGTCTCCTATCGACGATGAGCTTTGAGTATCAACCTGCCAAACATACGGCGGAGCAGAGAAGTCCTTCGTGGCCACCGGGGTCGGTGGATCCAAACCTTGCCGCAAATTTACGATTAACGCGTCAGTTGCGTAATGAAGGTATAATATTACCTTATCAATACCAGCACCATCATGATTTCCAAAGTCCGAATCAAAGGTCGTAACCACATAATCGACTTTGCCTTGTATGGTTTGTCCACTGGGCGGGTTGACAACATCGATCAGGGGCAAGTTATCCATCGAAGCAATCGCGTTTTCATTAACGGTAACTTGAACCTGAACTTCACTTGCGGTACGGGACAATACCTTCACACTGATGCCAGCCTGCGTATCAGAAAAAGTCTCGCCGACTGCCAAAGCCGCGTCCCGCCAATCATCTTCCTGAGACCCCGGCGTCGTATCCAAAAGATGGGTCGGGTAGATGTTGGTGTTGAAAATCCGGGTTATCACCGCCCCATAGTTGATCAACTCTTCCAGGCTCCGAAAGAATAGCCAATATTCCGTAAAAGGATCCCTTCTTATTCTGAGCGCGGTATATTTTGTCACCGAACCCCCTGTCTGAGGATCGCTGTCAAGCGCCTGAATCGTATAACTTCCCGATTTGGCAACTTCTAAAATACTCTCCGGCGGCAGCCAACCCACCCGGTATTTCAGCCACGGATTGAAATGATGGTAAGGCCCGGCAAACGGCCCAAGATTGCCCATCATATCATACACATCTCCATACTCAATCTCGGTTCCATTCGCTGATATGGGTGCCCCCCCACTTACCTGCCAAAAATTCGTGTGCCGCCAACCAAAAGAATGACCCAGCTCGTGGATTGTGATATAGTCAAAGTTATGGCTCATAAAGGTGGTGCGTTTGTTGAGAGTACCAAAAGCGGCTGCCCCGCCCCAGATCTTCCGGCTGAAAATCACCTCGCGGTCGTAAGAATCGACATCATAACCAGCTTGCTCCGCAATTTTGGCTGCATCAGCCCGCATCCTGGTGAAATAATGGCCAGCCGCATAATAAGAAACCGGGTTCGGCATGGTTAGAGTCTGCGGTATAACATCAATAGTGACAGAAAGACTGTCGTAAGCATTGCGCTCGAGATTGGTTTTGACGATGTTTGCATGGTTTTGAAGCTGTGAAGTCGTGACAATTCCGCCGGACTCCCCTGGATATTTGACTGAAATAAATAAGATCTTTCGGTTGCCGGTGAAACGTGTCGTCATGAGTATATCGCCCGGTTGGCCAGAGGAGTGCTTCGATAAACTCGTCTCGCTTCCCGATGCCAAAGGTAACCCCCTCCCGTACAGCGCAAGCGGCACGGTAAGGAAAAAGATCATGCAAGCCAGAGACGCCTTCCATGAGTTAACTTGTCTTGTTGACATTGAAACAGCCCATCTATTGCAAGGATGCTTCTGCCTCTCAAGTCCATCTTTTTTGCTCGGAAGCTCAATACCGAGCTTTTCAGAAATCACGCCGATAGATGCACCTGTGAAATTCGATCTTACTTTTTGGTAAGTATTCCAAGCCGGAATTACATTAATGCCTGAATTGCCTCCAGTATGGTTGCTGCGGTTTTCTCCCAGGTAAACATCCGCTTAATGCGCTCACGGGCCGCCAGTCCCATGTGATAAGTCACCTGCGGATCTTCAATTGCTTTCTCGATGCATTGCGCCAGCCCGTGCACATCACCTAACGGAGCCAACCAGCCGGTCATCCCATTTTGGATCACCTCGGGCACCGACCCTGCCTCATACGCTACAACGGGAACCCCGGCGGCCTGAGCTTCTGCAAACGTCAAACCGAATGCTTCGCGATGTGAGGGCATGATCGCTAAATGCGCCTGCTCGAGTTCATTACGCAGACCCCTATCATCAACCGCATCACACACAAGAACCTTATCAGCAATGCCATGCTCACGGGCCACCCGTTTAGCCCACTCATGTTTCCCCTCACCCACCATTCGAAAAATCCAGTTATTAATTCCTTTTGCCGCCAGCTGACCGACAGCCTGCAGTGCATCAATAAACCCTTTCGCCGGAACGATTCTGCCAAAAAAAAGAAAGTGGGTAATTTCCTTCGGCCGGGTTCTCGGTATTTCTGTGAAGGCGGGGTCAACTCCCAGATAGCAGACCACAACCCGCGATTCATCTACTCCTACTATCTCCACCAACTGACCGCGTGTATGATGTGAAGTCGCACAGATGATATCGGCCTGCTGATAAGGCTTGACAATCAATCGATCGTTTTTCAAGTTTTGCAGGAATCCGCGAATATTCCAAGGTCGGTTTCTCGCCATTCTCTCATAAGTGATCCAGGTGGCAATGTATCCAAACTTGACGTTCTGTGATCGCAGATACGATGGTAAAAACGCCCCTTCGTGAAAGTAGCTTAACACGATATCCAGTTTTCTTTGCTTGATGAGATTTGCCACGGCCTTCTTTACAGAGAGGCCATCGAGTTGAAAATATAACGGATTCTGTGGAACGCGAACGATACCGACAGAGTCCTGTGCAAGATCCGCATCAAACTCAATACCCAAAAATTTTGCATCAGGTCGTGATCTCGGGAAACCGCGATCAAGACCATTTGTCGAAACTGGAAGGATCGTAACATCTGCGCCCAACTTGCCAAGATGTCGGGCGATTTCACGCGTCATTCTGGAACCGCCGCTTGGCTCTCCGAGAGGAAATGGATAGGTAATGGCGATGCCGAGCCGCGTTGAAATTCCCTTGGGTCTATTTTTGCCGTCGACAGCTACTGAATCAGGTGTGGGCAGTTCCGCTGCTGCTACCCCGGTTTTCATTTCGTCATTTCCGCTATGGTTTTCTTCAAAACCTGCACTCTTTTATTTGGATTTAGACGTCCATTGAAAGAATTGATTTTAGCAAATCTTCTCAGGAAAGAATTGGGCGCATGAAAAAATTTTTGTACTAATTTCGATGTGCCCTCGTAAATCCGAAGTCGCAACGGCTTGCGTGTCAACTTTTCGCAGGAAAGCTCGTATCCCAGCTCTTCCATGAGGTCGGCAGCGATATACTCGATAATCCTTGTTTCTGATGCAGACAGCTCATCGCGCCATCCTTCTGGACTGCCTTTACGGAAAAACCCCTGTGGCGCCAAGCCCTTTTGTTTCCGCAATCTTTCAATCGTACCAGCTTCGATCACCTGCTCACAAAAAGAGAAATCAGCAGAAAGATCCAACCAGGAATATATTTTCGCTAACTCTGAGCCGCCATTTTTAAACAATGCCTCATAATGAACTTCACGATACTTGTTCGTAATTTCTTTTAGCTTTTTGCCGCGTTCGATATAGGAGCACCACCCGTTAGCCACGTCGATCACATTTGGAGCAACAGGCAAGTTCTGAACCGGTGCCCACGAATAAGCAGCATTCCGAAATGACGGGAATATGCTTCGGGGATCCCGAATAACATGTAGAACGTAGGCTTCCGGCAATATGTTGAGAATCCAGTCAGAAAATTCCAGATTCTCCGGGGTCTTCTCAACAACAACCTCAGTCTCAGCAGCACAACTTGCCATTTGGTCGAAAACATGACTTGCTAAAGGACGTGAGCGTTTATAAAACTCTTCCATTGATAAAATGCTATGTAACTTGACTTTAGATTCATCTATCTTTCTGTCATTTTTAGAATAAGTATAAACGCTCTTACCAAGTCCACCCTTATCTTCCCACCATTCTCGTAGCGGTTTCAAAGCATGGAAAAAACCGGAGTGAAAGCAAACAACCGTAGCCGGATGTTGACCCAGCAGCCACATCATCCAGGTCGTGCCGCTGCGCGGGAACCCGACAACGAAAAGAAGTTTATATTTGGATTCTTTGGTCAACATATTCCTCGATGCTGGATTCCACAGCATCATCCTGTGTCTCAGTAATGATACGAGCACGAAATAGCCTATCGACAATATAAATTGGACGATGACGAATTTCTTCATATACGCGAGCCAGATACTCACAGAGGAACCCCTGACCCAGCATAATCATGCTGCTGAAGAAGGCGATCGATGTGACCGTACTCGTCCATGCGACAACTGCGAACCCTGACAATTTCGCAATTAGAGCGTATGTTACCAGACCCAGGCTTGTGAGCAGAGATATTCCACTTAGCCAATAAAAAATTGTCATTGGGGCCCGAGTTTCCGCAAAGAATGCCAGGCCAGCCAAACGGACGAGCCCCTTTAAGCCAACTCGGCTGGTCTGATCGTAGCGGGCTCCTCGCTCTACTTTTAGCTCAACTTGTTTGAAGCCTGCAAACGCTCGCAAACCCGGGAAGTAGCGCAGGCGTTCGGTCATCTTTCGTACCTCACCCAGAGCCCGAGCGCCTAACAAACCAAAGCTGCCAGAATCGCGAGGGACCGGATAGGTCGCAGTGCGCTGGAGAAGCGAGTGAAACACCTTGAACAAAAGGCGCATCATCAACGGCTCCTTACGGTTTGTTCGCACCACATAAACGACTTCTGCGTCTTTTTCGCGCCGGATACGTAGAAGCTCTGGAATTACGGCCGGGTCATCTTGCAAATCGGCATCCATGACGATGACGCTCTCGCCGGCGGCGATTTCAATCCCAGCCGCAAGTGCGGCCGGATGACCGAAATTCCGACTCAGCCCAACAACACTCACGTGGCTATCCTCCTTGGCAAGCTTTCGTAAGATCTCTGACGTCCCGTCATTGCTCCCATCGTTGATATATAGGACCTCGTAACTACCCCCGGCTTCAACACAAGCCTTGGTAATGAGGCTGTGCAGATGCTTCAGAATAGCAGCCTCGTTATACACAGGCAACGCTACAGTAAACGACACGATGTTATCGCCGTTGTAACCGGTGGCCTTCTTTGCAATAGATTTATGCATTGAGCGAACTTCGGCCAAATGTTTGTATTAGCTGTTAACTCAGCACCGAGTGGCTCAGGTCAGTTTTATGTGAGGTTTTCTGCCCATTTTCGATTACTTCTAAGGTCGAACTGCTTATTTTAATCAAACTCTTGCGCATTTGGATCCAAAAGTGTATTCCCAACACGATGGTGAAGGAGATCAAGAGGTCGGTTGGCGCTCGATGCCTGGGGTTGCCTACCTCAACCCCCACAGAGACAAGCATAGTGTAAACAATGATTGTAACAGCAACGAGAAAGCCAAAAAGAAAAATGGTATCATTAGCCATTTGAAACCTGCGGCGTTCCTTAATTTGAGTTGGTAGCGTACCAAGAAAAAATCGACAGCCAACCAAAAGCGGTACTAAGATGAAAAATAGCGTAATAGCAACAAAATGAATTGCCATCCAAAAAAATTGAATTATCTTTGAGTGAAAATTTGAAATATCTGTGGTTAAGGGCAACCAGTAAGTTGGTAAAGCAATCAAAACCTCTTTCAGGTACTGAAGGGGGGCCTTTCGGATTAGAAGCAAATTCAATTTCAACAGGTCATTAGATAGTTCCGGCAAGTTCTTAATATTCGTAATTCTTTGCAATTCCGGTACTGTCAGCCAAATATACAATAAGCCATTGTGAGAGCTATTATGCCATGGTCTTTTAGACCCCTCAGTCCGGTAAGCAACTCGCTCACGGTCCCGAATTCGGATGAGTGTTTTCCGGACTTGAGCGTATTCGTCCGGCAATTCTTCAATGAAACGAGCTGTTCGTGTGCTTAGGTTAAATCCCAACAGTGGCGTCAGTCCAAAAAAATGATGGTTTTTATAGTTAGACCAGGCAAATCCTCCAAGAATAAGACTGGGAAAAAGCAAGATAATAATAGCGCCTAAAATTAATTGTCTCCGAGCCTTTCGCGTCAGAAACATGTATAAGATCACAAATCCGAAAGGGATGATAAAAACCAGTTGGAATGTAGGACGAACAAGTGCGGCTAGAGACAACGCTATACTTGATATGATAATAAAAAATACTTTACCTTTATCAATGCCCAAAAGCAAAAACACTACTCCCATTATAATCAAAAATTGTGTCAAAGTCTCGGTGAGCACATAAGCAGTCAGCACCACACTCGGAGGAATGAGGGCAAGAAACAAAAACAGAGCAATGATTTTCTTTGAGATCGTAAGGTAGTTAAGAAAATAAACTAAAAGAAGGACGGCTCCAAAATGCAAAAATAATTGGGTAAAAAACAAAAATCGTGTTGGTTCTTCAGAAGAATTAGTGAGCAATAAAAGAATTGGGTATCCTGGTACACGGCCATGTACCTCATCCAGTTTCAGGTTGTCCTGCAGATCCTGTGCAATCCTCAGATAGGCCGAGGAGTCGGTTACCATGATCGGTGCATTTTTCCAGACCAAAATATAAAAGAGACATGCCACAAACATGAAAAGGAATAACAGTCTTATTGGATAGCGATCAATATTTTCCTTAAGAACGCTCTTGAGAGCATGCCAAAATTTTATTTTTCCAAGCATCGTTTAGATTACTATCTTTTTTTCTTTTCTAACTGTTTAGTTGACGGGTATTGCTCTCATACGGCTGTGCAAGTACTTTGAGAGCATGTATCGTTTAAGCTCGGCAGCCATGAGCCGATGTCCCATTTGAGTCCAATGCATATCGTGGTCATAGTACAGAGGAGATTTGCCAGCGTATGAACGGAAAGCCGGAAAGACATTGAGTAAATCTATGCCGTTGTTATTTGAAAACTCATTAATCACATGAACACTTTTATCTGAAACCACGGCATCGGCAGACATGAAAGCGAGCCTTCCATGTCGCCATTCATTCTTACTTACTTGATGACCCCAGGGGTAGATTGTCAACAAAAAGTCTATTCCGTTTTCGTTACAATAATTTTTGATTTTCACTATGCTATCGAATAGGTTTTGCCATTGTTCCTTTCTTTGCCGCCTGTCTTCAACTAAAGTATGCCTGAGGAGCTCGGGGCTGGCCATGGTAACCACATTTTCAATATTAATTGCTTTAGAAAATTTGTTGACATTTAAAAGGACCAGTCTCGTGACATACAGATTTCTGTTGATCCAACGAATGACTCTGGCAATAAACTGCTTTTCTTCGTTACATCCATCGACACCAATAATGTCACCATCGACGCCATAGGTTGCAATTTTTTTATAGACCATCTCTTGTATTAAGTCGCTCATATCAAGGTTAAGCACCACCAAGTCCGGTTCAAGCGGACTGAGATATTTCGTAAGCTGGAAATAAGATAAAATCGGCGAATAGCTGACAACACCCGCGTTTACAACTTCGACGGATTGATTGTTGATTTTCGTGCATTTTTCGTTTAGCTCTTTTTCAAGGACAACTGAAAACGTCTTATCGTCCTCTACACCTTTCCCCATGGTAAATGAATCACCAAGCATTACGATCCGGTAAAGACTTGCAGGTTTTTTCAATTCAATATGACGTCCTCGAAGAGCGAGATTGTTGATTCTGGCGATGTAGTTATATTCGCTAGTCACAAATGCCAAGGTCGTGTTAGGTATGAGCTTATGGTGAACGTATCTGTCCGGCATATTTCGCGGGGAATGTGCAGGAATTAAGAAGTATCCTGAAGCTAAATCAACAATAAGGTAGGTCACAGATAAGGACATAACAACCAGCCAAATCTTGCCCAGTAAATGACGGTGTCTATCGTAAAGAAGCAAAGTGATAAGTAACAGCAGGAATACAGATACAAGAATAGAAACCACCAATATTATGACAGCAAGACCAAAACGATATTGAATTGATTGCCTGGCATACAAAATCCCTGCTGCTGCGGTAATCCCGATTGCCAGTGAGGCAATTATGATCTTTTTCAGAGGAGTTAACTTACCTGGAATTCCTGGTAATGATGAACGACTTTCCATGCCAACTATATTCGGAAAAAGGTTTGGCTGTGATGTCAGGATGAAGCGCTAAAAACTGATTAAACGCGTGCTGCTCGCCGTGATCGGGTCGGCCTTCATAGCAATACCAGTCATCGAAACTGATGATGGTCCCTTGTCCGATGGACGGTTCACACCAGTTCAGGGCCGTGACGGTCGATTGATACAAATCACAATCGATGTCGATAAGACTTGCTTTTTTTATTCCAAGCTGCTTTCGAAGATCGGATGTCAGCACGTCCTCGTACCAGCCTTCTACTATGTGTACCTTCTCGATGTTTACTTTAGCTTTCCTGAGCCTCTGCAAGAGATCCTCTTTCGTACAGCGATATTTGCCCCTGCGAAATTCTGGGTGCTTGGTATCCTTCCCTTTAGGCTCAGGCAATCCTTCAAAACTATCAAATCCGTATATTTGCGGACTTTTTTGGTGTTCTCCATTCATGATTCGCTTTATGATTTCATCTATAATGATCAGGGTCGCTCCTCGAAAAACCCCGAATTCCAGAATGTCGCCCTCGATGCGATTGCCTCGGATGAACTGAAGGCATTTACAAAAATGACGCAAGTTTTCATCATACTCGTAATCATAGAAAAATCGCTTTGCAGTCAGTCGCCTGCGAACTCCCCGCATCAATCCGTAATCAATCATAAACCCCTACACCATCTGCTCTTGTGCGTCAACGTGCGATGGTAACAAACTGTGGTTTTGTTGTAAGCTGTGCAGGTAATGCTCATAAAGCGCCTGATATGTTTCACAGTCAAAGCAATAGAATGCTTCGGCGTAACCTTGCGTCTCACGCCTGCCGCTATCGACATACAGAGTATAATGTACCGCATCACGATATTTGCATAACTTGATAAAGTCAGTGGCTTTGAGCGGAGTTTTATAATAGCTGAGTATTTCGGCCTTTTTTTCAAAGCCGGAAGAAATATTTAAAATATAGTTCGGAAATGGCATATTGTCCCAGACTTCATAACCGAGGATGGTCATCTGCATCGACGGCATTTTTCTTACCGCGTCAACCAGAATCTGATTTGCAGAGAAATGGTCAAAATGATGATCAAAGAACGAAGGCAAATAAACCACATCGGGTTGTACATTTTCTAAAACATTAATCAACGCCGAAACCGTCTGGCTGTCGTTGGTCAGGCATGTATCCTCATTATCCCAAAAGATTTGCTCAATATGAAACTTCTCACCCAGCGTTTCGGCCTCCTTTCTTCGAATTTCTATGAGCTCACCATTTGAAGTCCCTCCCCCCCCACCGTTGGTCATATACAAAACGGTTATCCTGGCTTTCTTTTCCACATGCTTGCTCAGCGCCCCACCCATCCCGATGGCTTCATCGTCGGGATGCGGAGCCAGGACCAAAACCCTTCCCCTGGGTACCGAGTCGGTGACAAAAATATTTTTATGCGGAAACGGTGGCCCATTTTTTGATTTCTGGTGCGCGTTAAATGACTTCAACAGCACAATCATCTCCGGTGGCGCATACTTGAGCAGCAGCTTGGTTGTGGTTCTTTGCAGGATAGAGCGCAAAACTATTTCTCCTCTTGTTTTCTTGCCACCACAACCATGTCGTTTCCAAACCGTTCGATAGGTAGAAACTTCGACAGCCGAGTAAAAAACCGATGTAGAAAATGTTGCCCGCGTGATGTCCAATCCCTAATGATAGCAAAATTGACAAAACCGTGCCCTTTATAATCAAGCAATTGAAAGCCGGCCTGCCGTAGCAACCCTCTGAACCGCCCAAGGCTGTAATAGTGCGTCGAAATTTGGTGCAGAACTGCCAACTCCCCATTATTTTGTAACTTCTGCAAACTATTCTTCACAGCATAATAGATTGTGCCAAGTCCGAAATAGTTCGAAAGCTTGACCTTCACTGGACCAGATACCACCAGTATACCGCCGGGTTGAAGCAGTTTGTTTAGAGCGAGGAGCGCGCGATGTTCGTCCATCTGGTATTGCAGAAATCCGAGCGCCACAATACCATCAAACGAGTTTTCTCGCAACTCCGCCTGAAGCAGATCGGCCTGAGTTAAAAGATAACGGCTCGGCAGGATATCTTTCTCAGACAGGTTTTGCTCGCAGAGATCCAGCATTCTCTGAGATATATCGACTCCATGGACAAAGAAACCCTTTTCAACTAAAGCCATGGTGGTTAAACCTGCGCCACAGCCAGCGTCCAGGACGGTTGCCTGAGGCCTTAAATAGGAACACAGGAAATCAACGGCAATTCTGTTGCGAGCGATCAGAACAAAATCATTCACATAGCGAGGCCTCAAATAGGCATCCGACCAGTATTTGGAGTGGGTGTCAAAGTAACCTTCGACCAACTCCATATGAGCATGTTGTGTTTTTTTTTGTGAAATTGTGCCCTTTTCTTGCTGCATATCCAGATTAAGCCGCGGCAATAGATTCTATGGAGCTTGCCCCAGAATCTTTGGCCGAGTATTTGGCCTTTATTTCTTCAAGCTTTTTTAGCGTTGCTTCCGCAGTTCGTGACCATGAGAAAAGTCGGTTTACCCGTTCGCGTCCAGTTAGTCCCATTTCAAAGGTTTTTTGCGGATCGAAAATGGCTTCCACAATCTTTTCTGCCAGTCCATCCACACTTCCCTTCGGTACAAGCCATCCAGTGACATCGTGTTCGACAATTTCGGGTACGCCCCCAACCTCATAACCAATGACTGGCAAGCCCGAGGATTGGGCCTCAGCAAACGCAAATCCAAACGACTCCCCATGAGAAGGTAAAATGGCCAGATGGGCCCACTCCAATTCACGAAGCAGGTCGGACTGAGTTAAATGACCGACCACTTCAATGCGATCCGCGATTCCATTTTCGCGAGCCTCGTGTCGTACCGGCTCTTCATCGCCCCACCCTGCGATCTTGAACGTCCAATTTTGTTTTCCCTGAGCCGCTACGCGGCCAAACGCCTGCAGAGCATCGAATAGGCCCTTTTCTCGACTGAAACAGCCAAAGTAGAAAAACTTTGATATCTCTTCTGTTGCATGGCGTCTTGCTTTGCCAAACAAGGGGTTCACACCACAATAAGACACGCTAACTCGCTGCGAATCCAGACCGAACAAGTCGATAACCAATTTGCGCATAAAATTCGAACGAGCAAAAACCACATCAGCTTGTCTCAGCGGTCTGACGACCATCCAATTACGAAGAAACCGACCGAGGCGGCTGCAGTTCTGATACCATTCAGCAAAATATCCGTTTGAGGCAATCATGCCCAAAATCACGCTTTCGGAGCGCAAAAGCGGCGGCAGAAAAGCAACGTCGTGCTGCCAGCCCAAAACGGCGTCTACTCGCTCCCGGGCAAGAATCTTGAGAAGCGCTTTCCTTACCGAGAGCCCATCCAAAAAATAGTGAAATAAATTCTGTGGAACATGTTCAACTTGCACAGACTTGTCTAGTAAATCCTGTTTTTGCCATTTGTGTAACAGAGACTCGGATACGCGAGGTCTCGGGAATCGACTGGGACCAGAGGAGGCGATCGGGAGAAGAATGATCTCGGCTCCGGCCGCTCGTAAATAATGCGCCGTTTGATAGTAATCTATCGGGCCACCACCAGGTATTTGCGGAGCCCATGGAAAGGTAAAGACGATGCGCATGCTAATTTATGCTTTCTGCAAACTGGCCTCTGAACCACGAGCTTATTTTTTAGCTTCTGCCATCTTCTTTCTCAAACTGAGCGGCCGCATATCGGTCCACACTTCCTTTATGTAAGTCAGGCACTCTTCTTTTGGCCCGCTCTTGCCCGCGTCCTTCCAGCCGAGGGGATTTTCGCGATCGGCTGGCCAAATCGAATACTGCTCCTCATGATTGACAACGACTTTATAAATGGTGGTATCTTCTCTTTCTTCTCGATTCATGGGTGCACTCCTGAGTTTTTAACCTTAACCTTACCATTTGTATGCTTCAAAAAGATATCGTAATAAAACCGTTCCATTTGTGCGATCGATGCTCCAATGTTAAACTCCTTTTCAACACGCGCTCTCGCGTTTGCGCCCAACCGCTGCCTGAGGTCTGGAAGCTTATGCAAAGTAATGATAGCCTTGACCAGAGCTTCCGCATCATTCGCGGGAATAATGAGTCCGGATTCACCGTGGCAAATCGCCTCGCCACTGCCGCCGACATCGGTAGCAATCACGGCTTTTCCCAGAGCCATTTGCTCAAGAATAGCGTTGGAAAACCCTTCATTGCTGACAGGGGTTAAACAGCAAACATCCATTAAACTGATGTACTCTAGCACCTCTGCCACATAACCAGTAAAGAACACAACGTCGTCCAAACCCGCTTCTCGAACCATGGTCCGATAATAGTTGAGCCATTTCGGTCCCCCGCCAACCGCTAACACCCGCAAATCAGTGATATAAGGCCTCACTTTGCGAATGGCGTCGAAGAAAACGCCATAGCCTTTTTCCGGTCGAAAATGCGAGACATTGCCAACCACAAAAGTGCTCGGACTTATGTTGAATCGCTTCACCAGCCTCGAAACCTTTTCCGAGTCGAGGGATGATAACTCGGCTAAGTCAAAGCCGTTGTAAATCGTTGTGACCCTTTCAGGGGCCACCTGTTCTCGCTCAGTCAAGTTCCTGGCCACGGCATTGCAAACAGCGATGAAATGACTCACATAGCGATGTGTGAATTTTGAAAGCACCAAATGACGCCTCTTGCGATACACACCGAGGTCGCGGCGACTAGAAACGATCACAGGCACGCCACACCATTTAGCGAGAAGGGTACCGTAAAGATCTGAATCAATGTTAAAGGTCTGTACGATATCGATGTTGCGTTCTCTAATGAGGTGATAAATCTTCGAGGCCTGTTTAAGCGCTGAGATACCATAAATTCTGTTAAGAGGAGCCGGCTCCACTTTAATCCCGGCTTCCCTAAAAATTTGCACAATGTGCGAATCAAAACGAAATGGACAAATGGTAGTGTCAAACAAGTTACGGTTTAGACGACGGGCCAAATCAAATAGATGTCTTTCTGTGCCGCCGAAGCCATAAAGATAATCCAAAAAAAACAGGATGTTAATCTTCCTGTCGTGTTCTTCCACATTCCTCAAATCGCGTACGCTTTTATAAATTGTCACTTTCTGAGTTTCAAGTCGAAGTCACTATCTTTTCAGAAAAAGATGCCATGCCGTGATGGCCGAAGAAAATCGACTTTTGGCATCCGTCACGTTGTCATCGGAAATGTTGATCCTTTTCAGTTTAAACAGATTGCCGTTTATGGAATTTAAGCCTTCGTCGCTGTTGCAAGCACAGGCATAACCAGCAGCCTGCACCAACCGTACGATCTCTTCACTATATTTTCCACCCGGATACGAAAAGCAAAAGACCTCCAGATTCAGGCGTCTCTCCACCTCTTCTTTTGATCGCGTCAACTCTTGCAGTGCCGCGTCGCCTGGCACAGATGTCAGAAATTGGTGATTCACCGTGTGCGAACCAATCTCCCAACCTGCCTGGCTCATTTCTTCGATCTCATGCCAAGTCATAACTCTGGGCAGGTAGGGCTGGTGCTTTTCCGAGGAGAAGACATGATCCAAGAAGCGTTCTCTTAGTTCAGCATTGAGCTCCTGCAACTTATCGATGAATTGATAAATTGCTGGCCCTCTTGTATCTTGCTTCTTTGCAACGATGGTGTCCATCATTTTTAAGTAGTTTGAAATGGCAGGATCACTTGATCTTTGCCGAGAAAATTGTAAGCCAGTTGACGCCGTCTGAAGCAAAGCGTGAAGAGCATCCCACCAGAAATAGCCGCCGTCGTTAATAGCGCCAGTAGGAACGAACAGCACCGCTGGTAACTCATATTGCCTCAGAACTGGAAGGGCGTTTTCTAATAGCTCTTTATATCCATCGTCAAAGGAGATTATCATGCTGTTACCGGGGACTTTTACACCCTTGATAGCACAATTGACAAACTCCCGCATTGAAATGATTCTGTAGTGTCTGATCAGGAACCTGATCAATGACTCGAAGTTCTCTGCAGAAATGCTTATCGTCGGTAACCCTTGTCTATCTTGCTCCTCCTTTTGCGCGGTGACTCTGTGAAAGGTGAGGATCGTCACCCTTTTCCCGTTTAAGATGTTCCACCATCTGATTAGATGGAAGGCCGCCGCATAATAAAAGATGGCGCTCAGGAAAAACTTAATTCTTCTCTTAATCATTAAGGAAGGACTTGGGCTCTTCAGTCACTAACAACAAGATTCTTCTTAGAATACTTAGAGGTGCTGAGTTCTAATTGGGCCGCATGGACGGTCGCCATTTCTTCTGGAGCGAATGAGGGGTTTGTGAAAGCATCGTACTGTGGCACGATCTCTTGAAGCTTTTGCCGGAGCTTATCGTGATTGAACAGGCAATTTCGATTGGTCAAAGCCGCTAATTGCTTCTCCAGGTGGGCTAAGCTAACGGCTCGCTTATATTTGAGTCTTTTGATGCCTGTATGCGACGTGGGCAGGAGTTCTTCGTCACCGGCCATCAGCTCTTCGAAGAGCTTTTCCCCCGNNAACTTGATCGGGATGTCCTCGTACGGTCGCAATCCTTGATGCTTAATGAGATCGATGGCCAGGTCCAGAATAGAAATGGATTTTCCCATGTTCAGAATGAAGACCTCGCAACTATTCCCCATGGTGGCCGCCTGCAGGATAAGCTGGACCGCCTCAGAAATGCTCATGAAATAGCGTTCAACCACAGGATGGGTCACGGTTACCGGTCCTCCCCTTTCGATCTGTTTCATGAAGGTAGGAACCACGCTGCCGTTGCTGTTAAGAACATTGCCAAAGCGGACGGCGACAAATCGCGTGCGGCTCTTTTGTGAAAGCGCCTGAATGTAGAGTTCGGCAATGCGTTTGGTCGCCCCCATAACGCTCGTGGGGTTGACGGCTTTATCGGTGGAAACCAAGACAAAAACACCGACCTCATATTCATCAGCTAAAGTCGAAACCACCTTGGTGCCGACGATGTTGTTCCAAACGGCTTCTTCGGGATGTTCTTCATTTAAGGGAACATGCTTCTGCGCGGCGGCGTGAAAAACAATATCTGGCTTATAGCGTTCAAAAAGCTGCCGCTGTTTTCTTTTGTTTGTGATATCGCTCAGACTGCAGGCGATCTGTATGGATTCCGCATCGGACTCCAAATCACAGCGCGTTTCGTGGAGATAGTTCTCATTTTTGTCAACTAAAATGATGCGTTCTGGCTGGTATTCGAAAATCTGTCGGCAGAGTTCCGAGCCGATGGATCCTCCAGCCCCGGTCACCAGCACGGTTTTACCACTGAGAAACTTCTCGATGGCGGAGAGGTCTAACTCCACCAGGCTGCGTCCAAATAAATCTGATATTTCAACTTTTCGAAATCTCGACAGGTGAACGGCACCGCTGAGCAGATCGCTCACGGCTGGTACCATGCGGTGCCTTACTCCGGCCT
>JAABXR010000169.1:527-1325 GCA_011776225.1 Phycisphaerae bacterium | reverse complement strand
GGAAAGAAATACACCCCCCCCAAAAGTCCCGGCGAAAAGATTCGTCCCGCTTACCAAAAGGGTATTGACATTCTTATTCTTCAGGCCGTTATTGACCTCTGTCCAGCTAGTACCGTTATTGGTAGAAAGAAAGACACCATCCCCAAAAGTCCCGGCAAATAGATTCGTCCCACTTACCGCAAGAGTCCTGATAAAGGTGTTCCTCAAGCCGGTATTAACCGCCGTCCAACTGCTGCCGTTGTTGGTGGAAAGAAAAACGCCGCCGCCATTAGTCCCGGCAAAGAGATTTGAATCGCTAACCGCAATGGCCCTGATAAATACGTTTGTCAATCCGTTACTGGCTGGAGTCCAACTGCTGCCATTGTTGGTCGACAGATAAACGCCGCTGCCAAAAGTGCCGGCAAAGAGATTCGTATCACTCACCGCAAGGGTCATAACACCCAGGTTTGACAATCCGTTACTGACTGAAGTCCAACTGCCGCCGTTGTTGGTGGAAAGAAAAACGTCGCCGCTCCTGGTTCCGGCGAAGAGATTCGTATCACTCACCGCAAGGGTAAAAACATTCGGGTCTGCCAAACCGGTATTAACTTGAGTCCAACTGCTGCCGTTGTCGGTGGAAAGAAGGACGCCATCGCCATGAGTCCCGGCGAAGAGATTTGAACCGCTTAATGCAAAGGATCTGACATCTCCCCCATAGGGCCCGGTTTGTAACCACTGCCCGCAAATTGTGGCCACATACAGTAATGAAATCAGATGTGCAAACAGAATAGCGCGTAGTATATGCATAACACTACCTCC
>JAABXR010000169.1:0-419 GCA_011776225.1 Phycisphaerae bacterium | reverse complement strand
AGGTATCGTTTACACATTATGACAGTCCCGGCTAAGAGTTCTTTTCAGGGCAGAAGCATTTTCTTATAGATAGCAACGACAGAAGAGAGGTGAATGATTGGCAGCAACGCTCATTTTAATGAAATTTTCTATCTTAATTACGACAGAAATTAAGATAGGTAGGTATTGTTTAGAAATCCTCACAGAACTTTCACAAATACCCCAAAAAAACTTCCACTAATTGAAAAATATCAAACTTCACGCTTTTTTGATACTTCTCGGCACGCTTTACGGATTTTTCTGGCGAATGATTGCCTGAACAACTGCAGATGGCTGGGAATGCAGGAAAAGCGTCTTGGAACTATACTCGGAAGAGCAGTTGGAAATAGATAAAAATTATTGGCAATTACCTCTATCACAAGCACCACCCTGCCCTTCAC
>JAABXR010000069.1 GCA_011776225.1 Phycisphaerae bacterium | reverse complement strand
TTAGCAAGAGCGGCAGCGGTGGCGCGGAAGACTGGCTTCCGAAGACTGCCGGGGAAGAAGCGATGCCGGAGGAGTTTGTGCTTGAGCAGAACTATCCGAATCCCTTCAATCCATCGACCGTGATTCGCTACAGTCTGAATGAGGACAGTCATGTTAAGCTGACGATTTACAACACGCTGGGTCAGGAGATTGCGACCCTGGTTGACGAAATGCAGAATGCCGGGTTTCAGGCGGTTAGCTGGAATGGTACCGACAATTCAGGTCAACCGGTTTCCGCTGGAGTTTATCTGTACAAACTTGAAGCAGGAAAGAACGTCGAAATCAAAAAGTTGACCTTCGTGAAGTAAAGTAATCAAGATCATGGAGAATGAGAGCCGCCCAATAGTTGGGCGGCTCTACTTTTTAGTCGACCTGGTGTTCTGTGCAATCACTTTCGCAGGGAAGTGCACAAGACATCAAAGTCCATTTCGATATCAACTTATTCAGTTTCTGTCGCGGCTAGCACTTCGGTGACTGGCAATGCAGTCGTGCTTTAAGTTGACAGATTAGGTGATGGCCGGTTTATTTTTAGCACTAAAAGAGAAAATGTTATTATTTATTCAACCTGGATAATTCATGAATTTTATTCCAGTGTTAGAATTTGCTATGGAATTGTCATTTCGAAGGATCTCGACGTGTCAGGAGACTGAGAGATCTTAAAGCCGGCTTCCCCGTTGCAAGTTTTATTTGATTTCTCCCCCGACAAGTACAAGTCGGGGTCGAAATGACAATACTCTTAGTACATTGATTTAAAAACTTATAGCGTGCCCACACCAAATTCAGGTTAAGATTAAGACAAAGCCTAAATTAACTGTTTTCATATGGATGGAGGTTCATGATGCATCTGAAGTTCACTGTAATTCAAGCACTAATGATGGTGTTCGCGATGGCTTTGAGTTCACCCGTCGCTTACGGCCAAGGCAGCCCGAATGTGACGCTGCTCGATCAACTTGACCAATACGGCGGATACAATGATTGCTGGGGATATACCGCACCCGACAGCAGAGAATATGCGCTTTTGGGCGTCGTGAACGGGACCAGCATTGTCGACATCACCGATTCCGGTAATGCGGTAGAAATTGAATTTATCTCGAGCCCAAGTTCAACCTGGAAGGATATCAAAACATTCCAAGACTTTGCGTATGTGGTCAACGAAAGCAGTGGCGGTATGCAAATAATAGATTTGTCCGATTTGCCCAACTCGGCAACGTTGATTACTACTTATACTGGTTTTCAGACCTCCCACAATATTTACATCGATGAGCCGAATGCCATGCTTTACGCCGAGGGGAGCGGATCTCAGCCCATTCGGGCAATCAGTCTTGCAGATCCCGTCGATCCGATTCAGGTATCCTCGTTTGGAATTTCAAGTCATGATGTTTATGCCAGGGATAATGTCGTTTATGTTTCCGAAGGCAGCAACGGAACCATCGGAATTTTCGATTTGTCGACGCCCACATCGCCGGTTTTGCTTTCCCGCTTTTCGATTCCTAATGCCGGTTTTGTACACAATGCCTGGTTGAGCGACGATGGCAATTTCCTGATGACGACCGAGGAAACGACAAACAAGACCGTTAAACTTTTCGACATTCAAGATCTCGGAAATGAATTCATTACCGACGAATATCTCGGGCCGAGCAACTTGGCCCACAACACCCACATCAAAGGCGATTTCGCTTACATCTCCCATTATGCCGATGGACTGCGGATTGTGGACATCACAAATCCCGATAATATTTTTGAGGCTGGTTATTACGACACCTCGTCCTTGACAGGCGGGTTTAACGGCGCCTGGGGCGCTTTTCCGTTTTTTCCGTCCGGTAAAGTCCTTATTTCGGATATACAAAATGGTCTCTTTGTTTTCAGCTTCGATTCTAATTTACCCAACGATATGTCGCTCGATCTTGCACCCAATGATCCGCCTATTGTGATTCCCTCCAGTGGGGGCTCATTCACATTCAACGTATCGTTCACCAATAACACAAATTCCACTCAGTTCTTTGATGTCTGGAATACGATCATTATTCCCGGTGGCGAAAAGGTTCCTCCGACCATTGGTCCGGTGAACTTAGATATTCCGGCCGGTGGGACAGGCGGAAAATCCAATATCAACCAAAACGTACCCGGGGAAGCTCAGGCAGGGACGTATACGTATATTTTCAATATTGGTGATTTCCCGAATCGTACTGTCGCTACCGACAGTTTTACGTTCAGTAAATCAACCGGGCCTACGGCAAAAGTCGCTGTTGGCTTTGAAATTTCAAATTGGGATGCCATATGGGACGCTGGTGGAATTCAAAGTATATCAAGTGGCACGCTCCCGGAAGAATTTGTCCTGGAACAAAATTATCCGAATCCATTTAATCCGTCGACAACCATCGCTTATCAACTTCCCAAAGCGGAAAAAGTAAGCATCATTATCTATGATTTGCTCGGGCAACAGGTAAAACAGTTGGTTAACGAAAATCAGGAGCCAGGCCATTATTCGGTTCAATGGGATGGCAGGGACCAGACCGGGCACACCGTAGCCACTGGCCTGTATATTTATCAAATTAAGGCAGGGCAGTTTAACCAGACTCGCAAAATGCTATTTGTAAAGTGAGCTTTGTAACCTTGCGAAGGTGGTGAACCTTCGCAAGGGCTTTTTCCCCAAAAAAAGGAGGTTTAGTCATGAACAACGGTAAAAATCTCTGGCTAAATAGGGGGAGTCCATGGTTGACTCTTTTACTGCTGGTCATGATCAGGCCGCCAATGGCGGCGCAACCGGTCATGCTGGTGAAAGACATCAACCCGGGGTTGCCTAGCGGTATTGTATTTGGCAGTCCTAATCTGACTGACGTAAACGGAACACTCTTCTTCGTTGCAAATGAACAGACCAACGGAAGAGAGTTGTGGAAAAGTGACGGCACCGTTGGGGGAACGGTTCTGGTCAAAGATATCAACCCCGGCTCGACCGGTTCAATCCCCCTCTCTCTGGCCAACGTAAATGGGACGCTTTTCTTTTCAGCCGATGATGGAGTCAACGGAAGAGAGCTCTGGAAGAGCGACGGCACGGCTGCCGGGACGGTTCTGGTCAAAGATATCAACCTCGGTATGCTGAATCCGACATGGCTGACAAACGTGAATGGTACACTCTTCTTCTCGGCTGGCGGAAGAGAGCTCTGGAAAAGCGATGGCACGACTGCCGGTACCGTTCTGGTGAAAGTCATTCTCGCAGGATTGATAGGCTCGGGGCCAAGCGAGCTTACAAATGTCAATGGCGTTCTTTTTTTCGTCGCGGATGATAGCACGACTGGTGGAGAAGAGTTATGGAAGAGCGACGGTACGGCAGGTGGCACACAAGTGGTTAAAATTATCAATCCATCGGGTTCGTTTCCAATCAGATTGACACCGGTTAACAGTACCCTCTTCTTTAGCGCCAGTGACGGTTCAATCGGGTATGAGTTGTGGAAAAGTGACGGCACAGCAGCAGGTACCGTACTGGTGAAAGATATCAATCCTTTCGGAGGTTCGATTTCCCTGTTTGGGCCTGGCGTTTTGAGCAGCGCCAATGGCATTCTCTTTTTTGCGGCCGACGATGGCGTAAACGGAGAAGAATTATGGCAGAGCGATGGCACGACTGTCGGTACCGTTTTGGTGAAAGACATTCAGTCAGGGGCCTCGGGTTCGTCGCCGAGAGAGCTTACAAATGTAAACGGTACGATCTTTTTCCAAGCTGATGACGGAGTCAGCGGATTAGAATTGTGGCAGAGTGACGGCACGACTGCCGGTACGGTTCTCGTAAAGGACATCCGTCCCGGCGTTAGCGCTTCAAATCCATCCGAGCTAACAAGTGTAAATGGCACCGTCTTCTTCCATGCCGATGACGGCACCAGTGGCAGAGAGTTATGGCAGAGTGATGGGACACCCTCCGGGACGATTTTAGTGGAAGACATTAACCCCGGCTCTAATGATTCCGATCCCAGGGCTCTCACAGATGTTAGCGGCACGCTCTTTTTCGCTGCCGATGACGGCGTACTTGGTAAGGAACTTTGGGTTGGGCAATCACCCATTGTAGTCACACTTACACCCATCAATCCACCGATTCAGATTCCACCAGGAGGTGGACAATTCCAATTTACCATCACGCTAAACAATATCTCAGGTCGCTCCGAACAAACTCAGGTCTGGAATCAGATCATTTTGCCCGATGGCAGTACGTTTGGGCCAACGATAGGACCGGTTACTTTGGACATCCCCTCCGGTCAGTCCCGCACCCGAACTTTGACGCAGGAGATTCCTGCAGGCGCCCCTGCCGGACAGTACACCTATATGTTCAACGTCGGCACCTTTCCCGACACTATCGATGATTCCGACAGCTTTCCGTTTACCAAGTTGAGCCCGACCTCGGCATCATGGGAGTTCAGTACTTGGAGAGTTTTAGATGCCACCAATCAACCGGTGACCGCCAACGACTGGGAATTTGTAACTGCGGAGACCGTACAAGAAGAGCCGGTGCCTGAAGAATTTGGCCTGGAACAAAATTATCCGAATCCCTTTAATCCGGCGACGACCATTTCATATCAACTGCCGCAAGCAGAGAAGGTGAGCATCGTTATCTATGATTTAATCGGCCGACAGGTGCGAGAATTGATTAACAGAAACCAGGAGGCGGGTGTGCATTCCGTTAAGTGGGACGGCAGGGATCAAGCGAGGCAGACTGTTGCTGCCGGCGTGTATATTTATAAAATTACTGCAGGGCAGTTCAGTCAAGTCCGTAAGATGGTTTTAGTAAAGTGATCTATAATTCTTTCGAAGGTTGCGGACCTTAGCAAGGGTTATTCTCAATAAAGAGGTGGATTCGCCATGAAGCTACAGAAAAAGGCATTTCTGCATTGGGGCACTTTCTGCCTAATTTTGCTTCTGTTCATGGCCGTCCAGAAAAGTCAAGCTCAACCGGTCATGGTTGTGAAGGAAATCGGCTCGGGCAACTTGAGCTCAACTCCAATGGAATTGATCATATCCAATGATAAGATCTTTTTTCGAGCCACCGATAGTGCCAACGGAATAGAATTATGGGCAAGCGATGGCACGCCTAACGGTACCGTTTTAGTCAAAGACATTAATACAGGTCCAAATGATTCGTTTCCCGATAACTTGGAAGACGTAAACGGGACCGTTTTCTTCCAGGCAGATGATGGCATTAATGGTGTTGAGCTGTGGAAAAGCGACGGGACTGCCACAGGCACCGTACTTGTCAAGGATATCAATCCCGGAGCTGGCGATTCATTCCCAAATGTTTTGACAAATATCAACGGAACGCTCTTATTCGCAGCCGATGACGGAGTTAATGGATTCGAACTGTGGAAAAGTGACGGTACCACCGCTGGCACCGTGCTGGTCAAAGATATCAATCCTGGTGCTGGTGGTTCCATTGCAGTTGCCGTTGGCTTTGATGCCGAAGTGAACGGGATATTTTTCTTTCACGCTGATGACGGTAGTAATGGAGCTGAATTATGGAAAAGCGATGGGACTGAGGCCGGCACCCAGTTGGTTAAAGACATTGCACCGGGCTCGTTTTCCGCTACTCCCGGAAGTATGGTAGACGTAAGCGGGACGCTGTTTTTCGCGGCCAATGACCGTACCACCACCGGGCGGGAACTGTGGAAAAGCGATGGCACATCAGCAGGCACGGTTTTGATTAAAGACATTAATCCCGGCCCCACAAATTCAAATCCAGGTCAGAATATAAATGTGAACGGTACATTGTTTTTTGGAGCTACCGATGCTGCTCTAGGGTTTGAGTTATGGAAAAGTGATGGTACGTCTTCCGGTACGGTTTTAGTTAAAGATATAAATCCTGGTGCTGGGAATTCTTTACCGGTATCTTTTGGTAAATTAAATAATAGCGCCTTCTTTAATGCTGATGATGGACTGAACGGGAAGGAATTGTGGAAAAGCGATGGCACCCCTGCCGGTACCGTATTGGTCAAGGACATCAACGCAGGACAGGCTAGTTCAGGCCCCGCTTTCTTTGCTGCCTTGAACAATAATGTCTATTTCAGCGCATTTGAAGCCTCTACTGGAGGCGAGTTGTGGCAAAGCGACGGCACCACCAGCGGAACTATGCTGGTATATGATATCAATCCAGGCCCTGCCAATTCCGGCCCGTTATTTTTGACCGTTTTGAATGATACCCTTTTCTTTTCCGCGGTGGATCCTGTTTCAGGTAAAGAATTGTGGTCACTACAACCCCCATTTAGAATAACGCTCTCACCTCAGAACCCGCCAATTCTGATTCCGGCTGGCGGGGGGCAATTTGAATATACAATTAATTTGACCAATGTCTCAGGGCGTTCAGTGAGCACCCAGCTCTGGAACATGTTCACCCTGCCCAACGGCAACCCGTTTGGGCCGACCATCGGACCGGTAAACCCGAATCTCGAATCAGGTGCGTCGGCCTCGAGAACCTTTACCCAGGAAATTCCGGGCGGTGCGCCTTCCGGGCAATATACCTATTCGTTCAATGTGGGTACGTTCCCAAACACCATCGACGATTCTGACAGTTTTCCGTTTACCAAATTAAGCGCACCTGCTGCAGCACAAGTTACATCACTGGAGAGTGGAGAATGGCGGGTTCTGGATTCCGAAACCGGACTTCCGGTGAGCGATTGGGATAGGGGCGATCTCGTGCATGCACGTGCAGATGAAGTCATTCCGGGTGCCTTTGTTTTAGAACAGAATTATCCGAACCCTTTTAACCCATCGACGACGATTTCATACCAATTGCCGAAAGCAGAAAAAGTAAGCATCATCATCTATGATTTACTCGGTCGGCAGGTGCGGGAATTGGTCAACGAAAACCAGGAGGCCGGTGTGCATTCCGTTAAGTGGGATGGCAAGAATCAAGCCGGGCAAACAGTTGCTGCCGGCGTGTATATTTATAAAATTACTGCGGGGCAGGTCAGGCAGGTCCGCAAGATGGTTTTTGTGAAATAGTGCCATTAATTTTCTGAAAAGAGGAGGATAGCCATGAACTGTCATAAAAAGTCTTACTTAAAGTGGGGGAGTTTATGTTTAACTTTGATACTGTTGCTCATCACCGTCCAGTCAAGCCAGGCCCAACCGGTTATGTTGGTCAAAGATATCGACTCTGGTTCTGGCAGTTCGTCTCCAAATAACCTTGTGAACGTCAACGGGACGCTTTTCTTCGCAGCCGGCCCCGTGGTGAGCGGAGATGACCTCTGGAAAAGCGATGGCACAGCTTCCGGAACTGTTATGGTTAAAGATATCTGGCCGCGCAGGCTCACCAACGTCTCGGGGACTCTTTTTTTCGAAGCTAACGACGGCATAACAGGTCATGAATTGTGGAAAAGCGACGGCACAGCCGCTGGCACGATATTGGTGAAGGATATAAGACCCGGTCCATCCGGCTCAGCACTTGGCTGGCTGACGGCTGTAAACGGTACGCTTTTCTTTCAAGCAAACGATGGCTCTCACGGTAACGAACTGTGGAAAAGCGACGGTACCGAGGTGGGGACCGTCTTGGTCAAAGACATCTATCCCGGAGTCGCCAATGCTTCATTTCCATCGCAGTTAACAAATGTAAATGGCACATTATTTTTTGTGGCCACGGATGGGGTGACAGGCAAGGAATTATGGAAAAGCGATGGCACGACCGCAGGTACGGTTCTGGTTAAAGATATCAATCCCGGGCCGGGCGGTATCGCTTTTTCTTCGCTTGTAAATGTGAATGGAGCCCTGTTCTTCGCAGCCAATGACGGTGTGAACGGTACCGAACTTTGGAAAAGCGACGGCACAGCCGCCGGCACCGTGCTGGTAAAAGACATCAATCCGGGAACAGGGAATTCAAGCCCCTCATTCATGACGGATGTGAACGGGACCCTTTTCTTTGCGGCTGATGACGGAACTGTCGGAGAAGAACTATGGATAAGTGATGGCACCGCTGATGGCACGGTGCTGGTTAAAGACATTAATCCGGGAACACTTGATTCATTCCCCCGGGAATTGACCGATGTGGCTGGTACGCTTTTCTTTCGGGCTGATGATGGCAGCACTGGCGGGGAACTGTGGAAAAGTGACGGCACCGCTAATGGTACTGTACTGGTTAAAGATATTATACCGGGAGCAGCCTTTGCCCTCCCGCAAATGCTTACCGATGTTAACGGGACCTTGTTCTTCGAGGCAAATGACGGCACAAATGGCTCCGAGTTGTGGCAGAGTGACGGCACAACAGCCGGTACCATGCTGGTAGAAGACATCAATCCGGGGGGAAGTGGTTCTTCCCTGGATGCCTTGACCAATGTGAACGGTACGCTCTTCTTCAGCGCAAATGACGGCACTACCGGAGACGAGCTTTGGGCGGTGCAATCACCAATCTCCGTAACGCTCACACCGATAAATCCGCCTATCCAAATTCCAGCCAGTGGTGGCCAATTTCAATACACCATCACGTTAACCAACAGATCCGGGCTGACGGCGACTACACAGGTCTGGAACATGTTCACCCTGCCCAACGGCAACCCCTTTGGCCCGACACTCGGACCAGTGAATCCGACTTTGGCCTCAGGAGAGTCGGCCTCCAGAACCTTTACCCAGGAAATCCCGGGCGGTGCGCCTTCTGGACAATACACGTATGCTTTCAATGTCGGTACCTTTCCCAACACCATCGACGATTCCGACAGCTTTCCGTTTAC
>JAABXR010000082.1:305-1026 GCA_011776225.1 Phycisphaerae bacterium | reverse complement strand
AAAGAACGCACCGGTATTTGCTCGCGTACAAGATTAGCGAACAGATCAAAGACAATAGGGACGATACCCTTCGAGATTTGGTTTGTATTATGGCTAACGCTCCAATGATTACTCACGAAGATATTGATGCCATCGATTCAAAATTGAGTCCCGAAAAGGGTAAAACTTCACGAGAATTCAGGGGAGTCAACAACTAATGGCCAGCACACGACTTAGTAGAATTCAAAGAAGAATGTTGGCAAAATGTTGGCAAGGCCCACTTTCTGACTATCGAAACCTATTGTTACTAAAAAGCTTATTTAAAGTTCGATCCGTGGCCTCCGGAGCCAACGCTCAAATCTAAGCGGAATTGGCTACAATCGGAAGCGGGCGTCTCGATTGTAATTCAACCCTCCTTTTTACGCTCGATAACCCTGTAAGCCTTTTTTCTTGCNNCGCTTTTCAATGTCAGTTTTTTCATTCCGTAATGTCCGAATTAAATGGGCGATATTGCTACCGTAACATTATCGCCCACTGATTTAATAGTTGGGCGGCTAGCGGCATCAACAACTAACGTGGAGGGACAAACGATGGCTAGAGTTACCGGAATCGGCGGCGTCTTCTTCAAGAGCAGAAACGACAGCGCTGCACTTGCCGCTTGGTATCAGAAGCACTTGGGCATGCCACTCGAGAGCTGGGGTGGCGCGGTTCTGAAATGGCCGGATGACAAGGCCGAGGACAA
>JAABXR010000082.1:0-189 GCA_011776225.1 Phycisphaerae bacterium | reverse complement strand
GTGGAGCTTTGGGAGCCGATGACCTGGGACGAAAAGAACAAGAGCGCGTGAAGTTCTTGCTCAAGCCGCCCAACAATTCATTCAAGCCGACACCGCTTCGCGGCGCAGCTTAATTCAAGCGTACAAGCCTCTCAGTCTCACTCAAAGGTCCTTCTACCCCACCACAAAAGACCACCCTGTCCCCTCCCC
>JAABXR010000098.1:1156-5876 GCA_011776225.1 Phycisphaerae bacterium | reverse complement strand
AGATGCAGGTGAACCAGAGCCCTCTCGTCCGCTCGTATATTAAGTTGTATCTTGTTCTTTGATTTAATTCCAAAAAGGAGTTGTGTAACAACTATATCTAATTCCATTTAATTTTGCAAGTTCTTTGAAAACTTCCTGCTGGCAAATGTTTGCCGATTTTATCTAATTCGATGAAAAACGAATTAGACCATGACAACTAAGCTCTGCGAAGTCTGCCAGGCTGCCTTTGAACCCGACCCGCGCGTCGGCGAACGGCAGCGCGTCTGCAAGCAATTACGCTGCCAGCGCGAGCGCAAACGCCGGGCGCAGCAACGCTGGCTCGCTGCCAATCCCGATTACTTCAAAGGACAATATGGGCGACTCAAAGATTGGCTGCAAGCCCACCCGGATTATCTCAAAAACTATCGCGCGAGAAGAAGCGCTACACCTTATGACCCTTGCGGTGATATACAAGACGAGTTAACCACAAGCCAAAACACAGTGTTAGAAACCGTGCGCGATATCGTTGATATACAAGACGAGATAACTTCAAGAATAATCACTGCGAAACGCCACTTGCACCGGATGCTGGCGGTGATATACAAGACGAGTGAAGCCCCTGTTATAACGGGGGTTAACGGGCCTTGATATACAAGACAAGATTGGATCTGTGCCGCAAAGTGCTTTCCTTACCCACAAGCGGAAAGGAGCAAGTCATGATATCCAAAAAACCCATTAACCCCAATCGCATTCGGCGCATCACCGGCTCGTTTAGCTGGCTGGACCACCGACTGCTCCACGATGGCTTTCTGAGCGCTATGTCGCCACAAGAGATGCTTTTATATTTTTTCTTAGTTCTGGTAGGCGACAAAAATGGCGTCAGTTTCTACAGCTATGATAAGATATGTGCCTTATTGAAGCTGGAGCTGGATAGCTTCATTCAGGCACGCGACCGTCTGGTGGCCCGTTCTTTAATCGCCTGTGAGGCCGGGCGCTACCAGGTGCTCGCGTTGCCGGAGAAACCGGTTACCATTGAGCACCCGCCAGCGGTAAAGGAACCGGTACGTTTTAACGGACCGACCCCATTGGCTGAGATATTTAAACAGTTGGCAAAAACATGAGAGAGAACGTTCGTCGTCCGCTGGTTCCGACTCGTCGGAATCGTCCTTGAGACTGTTACTCTCGCCCTATTACCTAAATTTGAATGAAGTATCAGAGGCCCAAGCCTGAATCTAGGACGAGCTTAAAGGGGAATAGCGGAAGAGAGTGTCCTCTCATCGTCTAACTCAGGGCAGTCGGAAAGGAGGAAAACCATGCACTATGAAAAACTATTCGTCGGCATCGATGTCAGCAAACACAAGCACGAAGTAGCCGTCATGACTGACGAACAGAAACGCATTGGAAAAACCTTCAGCATCGCCGAATCCGCTTCAGGGTTTGACCAGTTGCGGACAAAACTGCTACAACTGAAAGAAAAACACGGCACCAAACGCTTCTACATCGGCCTGGAAGCTACCGGCGATTACTGGAAGAATCTGTATCACTATCTCAAAAACCACGGTGAAGAATGGCAGGTAACCGTCATTAACCCATTTCAAACCAAACACTTCGCCAAGAGTGAACTCAGACGCGCCAAGACCGATCCGGTCGATGCCCAGGACATCGCCCGCTTTATGGCGCAAAAACGGCCACGCGCCACCGTCTGCCGCGGGATGATTTCTGACGCCATCAAAGACCTCGACAGACAGATGTACGCTTATCGCAAGCTCCGCACCATGGCTCTGAACAAACTTCACATCGAGCTTGCGAAAGTGGCACCCGAACTCGAACAGGCAACCAGGGGGCTCGCCGGCAGCCAGATGCTGGCCCTGCTCGCAAGCTATCCCACCGCCGAAGCCATTGCACAGGCCCCGGTCAGCGAGTTGCGCCAGGTGCGGTATAGCCCAAGAGACTATCGCTTGCCAGAAAAGTTTGTCAAAGAACTCAAAGCACTGTGTGAAAACAGCATTGCTTACAAAAAGGGAGTCGGTTCCGGCTATGTCGTACAGTCATTGGTCCGTCAGATTCTTGCATATCAGAACGAGGTAAAGCGCCTGAAAACAAATATTAAAGAACTTTACTCACACATCACCGACTCCGAGAGTCTTCTCTGCTCCATTCACAGCATCAGCAAAGAGACCGCCATTGTGTTGGAGGCCTACATCGGCGATGTCCAGCGTTTTCCCTCGGCCAAACAGATGGTCGCCTATTTTGGCATGAATCCGGTCGTCAATCAATCCGGTAAATCCACCAACCGTGCCTCCCGTCTGGAGAAGAAAGGCAGCGGCCTGGTGCGCCATAAGCTGTTCATGGCGGTGTTGAATATGATTCGTCAACAAGCTGAGCCCATCTACAGCTATTACAAGAAATTGGTGGATGCCGGCAAACCAAAACTGGTGGCCATCTGCGCCTGCATGCGCAAGCTGCTGGTAATTATGTATACCATGCTCAAAAATCAAGAGCCATTTAACCCAAAGAAACATGAAAATCGTTAAAATTTTACTTGACAATTTCGATAGTATCTCAAGGCATTAGTGGGCACGCCTTGACCGACATTAACGATTCTCATCCTTTGCGAAATCCTCCCTCTGAGTTGATGACCTGGCCGGTTATCCACCCGGCATCTTCGGAAACCAGCCAGCAAATTAATCTAGACGCGTCATCCGGTTGGCCCCAACGTCCGAGGGGCATGCGCTTCAACACAGCACTATTGGTTTCTTCATCTGGCTGATATGTCTTCGTCGGTCCCGGATTCACGGTATTGACCGTGATCCCTTTTTCTATCAAGGCATCAGCAAGACTGCATGTGAGTTGATGTAAAGCCCCTTTGGAAGCAACATATGCCATATGCGGCATCGGGCCAAGATGTTGACCGGAAGTCAACAAAATGATCCGGCCCCCTGACTTTCCATTATATTGTTTGGCAAACTGCTGGACTAATAATAATGCTGCTCGAACGTTCACCGCTAAATGGCGATCAATCTCTTCCGCTGTTAAGTCATCGAGGAATTTCAAGGTGTCATGCGTGTGGTTTAAGATCAAAATATCGATATGACCAAACCGATTGACTACCGCTTTGATTACTTGATACGGCGCTTCGTGTTGCGTAAAATCAGCCTCCGTTTGGTCAACTGAAATGCCATGTTTTGTCAATTCTTGAAGGATTAACTCGGACTCATTTTGATCCATTTCCAGAGACATCATTCTATCATAGGGTGTGAATGAATGCAGGTACAAGTCAGCGCCCTCCGAAGCCAGCCGTTTGGCTATTCCAAAACCAATGCCGCTTCTTCGGCTTACACCAGTAATTAGAGCGACTTTACCTTTTAAAGAATTCATCTTTTAAACCTAGCCTATTACACAATCACGATTTTCATCTTTCGTCCGCCATGTTCTTCATCGACTATTAATTAATTTCAACACGAAGTGACTTTTAATCATCAATTTTAGCCGCATACGTCTGTTCAATTCCTACTAACTTGAAGGACAACACGAAAATAGTCAGCAGCAATATTCCAGGGATCCAAAATGTTGTCACACCGACCCACCCGTATATAAGCCCTCCGGTAATCAAGCCTATAATGCTGGCCAGGCTACCCGAGCTGCTTGCGTAACCTTGAATCGCCCCTTGATACTTTTTACCCGCAACTTTGGAAAGTATCGAGAGAAAAGAAGGCCACATGATGCCATTCCCGCTCGAAAACAGCAAAACGCCCAAATAAATCAGAACTTTATTGCTGCTGGTAAAAAGGAAAAAGCTGCCTGCCAGTAACGTGCTGCCTGCAATCGTTAAAATGCTGTCGGAGAATTTATTCGAAATTTTGCTAAGAACGGGACCCTGAACGCAGACCATAATAAATCCCAGCACCGAAAAGAAAATGCCGAGTCCCAAAAGACTCCATTTCAGACTTTCGACCGCATGTACCGGAAAAGCCACGTAGAAGAAGTTGAATGCCAGAAAAATCATGAAGTAAAGGATAAGGATGAAAGGAATATGGTTGAGGTTTAATGCCTCTCTAAAATTAATCCTGTCAGATCCAGCTATTTCATAGCATTCCTTGTGCTCCTGTCCAAAAACTTTCTTGACTTTGCAACTTTCCACAGGTTTGGTTAGGACGCAGGGATTGGATTCGCTCAACAGGAAGGCGATGACAAAAATGGCGATCAAGGAGATCATCATGGCGACCATGACAGGCAACTGTTCACCCAAAACTGTACCGCCCAGAACACCGGCGAGGGCGGGGCCAATGATAAACCCCAGATTGCCGGACGCTGCCATCTTTCCAAAATTGCTTTTTCTATCTTCCTCAGTCGTGACGTCAGCCAGATAGGCATTTGCGACAGATACATTGCCACCCGTAATGCCATCGAGGGCTCTCGCCACAAATAAAACAAGCAGGGGGATCGTTACTATAAAGATTCCCAAAATGGAAGAATTCACATGGGCCAACGTTGTATTCGGAATACGAAGGGCGATAATAAACAAGACCCAGGCCAAAAAAGTTCCTGCCTGGCTCAATAACAGAATTTTCTTTCGGCCAAACTTGTCCGACCACCTACCTAATATCGGGGCCCCGATAAGTTGAAAAAAAGAATACGTGGCCCCTATCGTTCCGTAAATCAATTCGTTGCCCCCGAATTTTATGACCAGGATGATCAAAAAAGGCAGGATAATACTGTAGCCCAGTGTGCCGATGAAATT
>JAABXR010000098.1:0-1136 GCA_011776225.1 Phycisphaerae bacterium | reverse complement strand
TTGCTCGGTTTTGTTCATTATTAGCGATAGAATAGGAAATATTCAGTTTTAACTACACCCTGTTGCGGGTTTGTTCTTCAGCCTGCCTGGCTAACCTCTAAAAGATGACCATCTGGGTCACGAAAGAAACATCGAATTTCGGCGCCCCAATCTACTGGCGGTGTAAGGAATTTAGCTCCCCGCGATTTCAGTGTTTCATAGGCCTTTTGGCAATCCGGTACTCTTATTGTCATAGCATGACTAATCGACGTAAAGTCCTTTGGCGGCGCAAAGGTCACCTCCGGTTTATCCTTCGTCGGGTCACCTCCTGTGACCAGAAGCAGCCAACTGCCCTGAAACTTGAGAACGCAAGATGTGCCGCCATACTCTCTCACAACTGTCGCTCCGAGCACGTCTCGATAGAACGAGCGTGACGGTTCCATGTCACTCACAACCAGGATATGGGTCAGCTCCATATCACTGCTGGGAAAGTCACTATTCATGTTCATCCTTTCCAATTAAGATAAATGAGCGCTGTTTCAGTTCTTATCATCTTTGAATTCTATGTGCCAATGCGTGCCATCACAAAAGGGTTTGTTCTTGGAACCACCACAACGGCACAAGGTAAAATGTTCTCTTGAAGCGCCTTCTGCGCGTGCGGTACCGACAAGATCCGGACCGCCGAATACCACATAGGGGCTATTTGGTGCGACGAAAATGGTCGGCGCGCCCTGACGGTCGCGGTGTTCGACATCATCGACGGAGTAACTCAGGGCGCCTGACGGGCACTTTTGAATCGTTGCGATAATTTCTTCAGGGCTCGCAGCATCCGGATGAATCCACGGCTCTTCATTCAAACGGAACACCGCAGCGAGGCCATCGGTGCAGCGGCCGGCATGCGTGCACATACCGCGATTATCGTGAACCGTGATTTTCTTACCCGCGTAGTCTTCCCTCTTGTCTTCAACGCGTCCCTCAAGCTTGGCGGATGAGAAGCTGATTTTTGTGTGGGTTCTGTCGCAAAACGGCTTGTTCGCCGGGCTGCCACATCGACAGAGCGCCATCGTGTCTTTGGTTGCGATCGCTCCTTTTTGATTGGCGAAATTTTTGAGCTCTTTCACCAAATAGGGTCCGTCCGGGGTTGGTGTGATGGTCGG
>JAABXR010000367.1:9564-12108 GCA_011776225.1 Phycisphaerae bacterium | reverse complement strand
AAGGAGGAGAATCATGCGAACACTACCTTACAAGATGGCGATCATCATGCTCGGGTTGCTGATCTGTGTCCCTGGTATGATCGCGGCACAGACCGCAGAGATTCCTCAACATGTGGAACCGTATTCATGGAGTTCTGGCGTATACGATGGCGACGTGGGTCCCTCCGCTAAGACTCTTTTAGCTGAAAGCCACACGGTTGCAATTGCAGATGCTGCATGGTTGCGGCTGCAGTTTGATCATGCTTACCTGGGCAGGAATAGTTACATCACAGTGACTTCGTTGGATGATGGCGCCAGCCAAGATCTCAACACCTCCACCCTGTGGCAGTGGCAATACACCAGCGCGTATCTAAACGGCGATGCCGTGGAGGTAAGACTTTACGTTGGCCCGCATGACGAAGACGTATTTATTGAGATTAAAGAAGTTATCGTGGGTGAAGTGCCGGGTGGTCCCACACCGTTAACCCAATGCGGCCCGACTGATGATCGTGTTCCATCAAATGATCCTGCCGCCGGTCGTCTTCTCAATGTTGGCTGCACCGGCTGGATTGTCGGACGAGGGCTGCACGTAACCGCCGGCCATTGCTCGGGCGGGTCTGCTAACGTTTTGCAGTTCAACGTGCCCCTCTCTGATCCCACTGGTTCAATAAATCACCCGGGGCCGGAGGATCAGTATGCCGTCGATCCAAACAGCAAACAATCTGTCAACGGCGGGATTGGCAACGATTGGGGGGTCTTCCATGTGTATGATAACTCGCAAACCGGGTTACAGCCTGTGGAGGCGCAAGAGGATTCATTTACCGTTAAGCAGGATCTTGGCCCACCGACCATCCGCATCACCGGATACGGTGTCGATTTCAATGACCCAACTCTAAATCAAACGCAACAAACGCATTCGGGTCCCAATGCCGGGTCATCCGGAACCACCATGAGATATCAGGTGGACACAGAAGGCGGTAATTCGGGAAGCCCGGTCATCGATGACGCTACCGGAGAAGCGGTTGGAGTTCACACTCACGGTGGCTGTACAACAGCCGGAACCGGTCACAACAGCGGTACGAGTACATTCAACACAGCATTTTGGGATGCACTCAACCCGGCTATTACAATTACCGCGCAGCCAGTCAATCCACCAATTGTCATTCCAGCCGGAGGGGGCACGTTCGATTTCGATGTAAGCATTATCAATAATACAAACATTTCCCAAAGCTTACAGGCGTGGACCAACGTGCTTACAACCTTTGGAGAAATCATCGGTCCGACCCTTGGACCCGTGTCCGTGACATTGTCTCCGGGACAAACGTTCAGCACCACGCTAACTCAAGAAGTTCCTGGGGGGGCCCCGGCCGGGCAGTATACCTATATCGTTAACGGGGGGTCTTTTCCGAACTCCATCACCGCTACAGACAATTTCCTGTTTAGCAAGTCGTCTGCGCCAACATCTGCCCCAATATTCGTTACCAATGCTACCAATGGCACTGGCGGCTGGACAGTTCTGGACACAAAGACAGACGAACCTGTGAACTCGGGTGGTTGGGGTGAATTAAGCGCATTGCAAGGCGAAGAAGTGATACCGCAAGCCTTTGCGTTGCAGCAAAACTATCCAAACCCCTTTAACCCATCGACCACGATTCTCTATCAATTGCCGGTTGCTGAAAATGTACGAATAACCATTTACGATTTGAGTGGCCGGATCGTGAGAGAACTGGTCAATGAGCGCAAAGAGGCTAGTGCATATTCCGTACTTTGGGACGGCAAAAATCGTATGGGCCAAACGGTTGCCAGCGGTGTATACATCTATCAAATTCAGGCCGGTGAGTTTCATCGAAGTCGTAAAATGTTGTTCATGAAGTAAGTATCGAACAAACCGCAAAAAAGTTCAAAGCTTCTTATACACCCTTGGTTTCAATCAGCGAGGGAATTCTATGCCCAATTTGCCGCTCTTCAGGAGAAGACCAGAATGCAACGTTTATCTGATACGATGGCTTGCTGTTGCACTGGTGAACTCCGGTTCAAACGACTTTTACAAAACGATAGCGCCAGGTTCGTTGATGTTACCGATGCCAATAGACTGCGCGATCATGACATAGGGGGCGACGCGCTGTTTTTCCACTACGACCACGAAGAAAGATTTAGACCTGTTATTATGCAATTGGGGGTTCATCGAATAAAATTTATAGAAATAAACTCGATGGGAATATTTAATGATGTGACACAAGTCTCGGGCTTGCTTCTCAGAATTAGAGCGTGGATGCCTTTTTGGCCGATGACGGCGATACCGATTTCGTCATTTTGAATCGAGATACGGCTCTGGAATTGTATGTGAACTTACCCGTAGCACCAAAAACAATGTGTATGGTATGGGCCGCAGTCTGGAACTCAAGGTTGGTTTCGCTTACCAGTTGAAATATGTAGACGTCTTACGAGCCAAAAATCCGCTTATTTCACGAGGCTTTCAACCAAAGTTTTGGCTTTCAGGCTACCCAGGAGGTCGCGTTTCTGCGCTCAAACCATGCCTACAATTTCATTCGATTCGATGGACAG
>JAABXR010000367.1:7456-9495 GCA_011776225.1 Phycisphaerae bacterium | reverse complement strand
TGGTGCTTTGCGCCCACACGGCCAAACACGTTTGCCCCAGGAGTGGATTGGATTTGTGATGTCGCTGACCTAATCCGCGTTCAGCAAAATCTGGATTGGCAAGGTGTTATCTGGTTAGCACGTGAACTGCATATTGAGCGGACGTTGTATATTGGTCTGACAGGGCTGGAGACAATGCTTCCAGATTCTGTGCTTAAAGCGGCAAAATCTGATGCGGTGCCGTGTCGATGGCGTCTTACTTATGAGTCCAACTGTTTTGTGAACGCCACAACACAGACGGAGCACCGGATACAGTTTCCCTCACTTTAGAATGATGAAAGGATTGCCAGACAAAGCTCGCTATTTTTGCAGTTTCGCCACCGTAGCAACTGTCGAAGACTCGCGGCTTTCGTCCTTTTCGACTCTTCGTACTCGCACCCCTTCGACACCGTATTTTGAGGCCTTTATTGGAGTTTGTAAGAGTTTGATTTGCATTTCAACCGGGCATGTTTCCCGCTTTTACATGACCAAACAATCCGTCGTCCCTGCTTCCTTGGGCAACAACCGGCCCTATCTCATGCTTAACATTTCTTTCCTTCCAAGATTGTTATCCCGGAGATTCCATATCGGAAGTGACAGTTAATTCAAAAACTGGAGAAAAGAGATGAAAACGGTAAATGCCTTTCGTTTTTTGAAGTGCATATTTCCATTGACTGTGCTGTTTTCGACCTTTATTTTGATCGAAGGGGAGATAGCTTATGGAGGTGTATTTACGGTGACCAACACCAATGATAGCGGTAATGGTTCGCTGCGCCAGGCTATAAATGGTGTTAACTTTTCTGCCGGTCTGGATACGATCAGGTTCCGTATTCCCGGCATGGGCCCTCATATCATCCAGCCGACCTCGGTCTTACCAGATATCCAGGAATCGCTGTTTATCGATGGCTATTCCCAGCCAGGTGCCATTCCCAACTCCAATCCTTTTGGCCAGGGTTTGAATAGCGTGCTGATGATAGAACTGGATGGGACGAATGCCGGAAACGGCTTAGATGGAGTGCGACTGAGAGAGGACAGCAGTATCATCCAGGGTTTGATAATTCGCAACTTCTCCCGTGCGGGCATTGTAATCCAGAGCGAAGGCAATGTAATTTCAGGGAATATCGTTTTTAGTAACGGCGGGGATGGTATACAAATCGCTGCGTCAAACAATAGCATTGGTGACACAACGGCAGCCGCCCGAAATCTCATTTCTGGCCACGGCGGCAGGGGAATTTTCATTTCTCAAGATGCTAACAATAACCGCATTCAAGGAAACTATTTAGGCACCAATGTAGCAGGGACCAATACGCTTGCCAATCAACTTGGGGGTATTGTTATTTTCAATGCGGCCGAAAACCAGATTGGTGGCATGAACCGTGGCGCCGGTAACGTCATGTCCGGCAGTGTTCAGGCCGATGGCGTTCTTATTGCAAGTGATGACGGATCGGCCGAGGGCAATAAGGTGCTCGGGAATCGGATCGGTACCGATGTTGCGGGCACAAAAGGGTTAGAAAACGGTCGACATGGGGTCTGGGTTCGGGATGCGCCAAACAACACCATTGGTGGGACGAAAAGCGGGGCCGGGAATCTCATTGCGGGTAATGTTTCTGCGGGCGTCAAGATTTCCGGCAGCATGGCCACAGGCAACGTTGTGCAAGGCAATTTAATTGGCATAGATCTCACCGGAACCGAGAATCTTGGCAACGGCCTGCAGGGGGTTCTGTTGCAGAATGCCCCCAATAATTTCATCGGAGGGACGGAAGAGGGGGCAGGCAATCGCATTTCGGGCAATCAAGGTGCTGGGATTGTTATTTCAGAAGCTTTGTCCACAGGCAATCTGGTGCAAGGGAACTTCGTGGGTACGGACAGCACGGGTACCACTGGACTCGGTAACGGCGTAGATGGGGTAAGGATCGTTGATGCCTCGGGCAGTACCATTGGAGGTGTGCTCCCCGAAGCACGTAATGTCATCTCCGGCAACGGTCGCTATGGAGTGAATATAAGGGGTGGCTCTCTTGGTG
>JAABXR010000367.1:5087-7444 GCA_011776225.1 Phycisphaerae bacterium | reverse complement strand
AGTGGGATTTTTGTAAGTGGAGCTTCCAATACGGTGATCGACGGTAACGTCATCTCTGACAATCTTGAGGGCATTTGTCTGGATGGTCGAGCTCAGCCTACGGACAGCACCTTTGTGAAGGGTAACCTGATTGGCCTGGATGCAGCAGGTATGATCGCTCTCGGTAACGTTCAAGATGGCATCAACATCACCCAATCTTCCAATAACTTTATTGGTGGGACAACCGCACAAACCCGAAATGTTATCTCCGCCAATGGCCAATATGGCATTCAAATTTCAAGCTTTGGCCAATCGGCGTCTGGCAATGTCATCAAAGGCAACTACATTGGCTTAGACGCCTCAGGAAGCCAACTTCTGCCTAATGGGTCGCCTGGGTTATCGCGGGGGATATTTATCGTTGATGCGGGGGCTTCTGGCACGATTATCGGAGGATCCGAGCCTGAAGCCGGTAACGCCATCGCTGGACAAGACGTGAACATCGTCCTGAGCTCCGATAATAATCGCGTCCAGGGCAATTTCATTGGTACGGACATCTCAGGAAATCCGACCGCAGGCATTGACAGAATAGGTGTTTGGATTATCGACGCTTCTCACAATGAAATTGGCGGTAGTGGAGCCGGTGCCGGCAACATCATCGCCGGCCATGGCGATGTCGGGGTCCTTATTTTTGAGGCCAGTGAGGGAAGCAAGGAAAATATTATTCAGCAGAATGTCATTACGGAGAACGCCATTAACGGTGTGCGAATCACAGGTGGCCAATCGATCAATAATCGAATCAGCATGAACTCTATATTCGATAATGGCGCTTTGGGGATTGAGCTCGGAGGCGATGAAGTGAGCCTTAATGACTCCGGAGATTTGGACACCGGGCCCAATAATCTGCAGAATTTCCCCGTATTGGTTTCGGCGGTCAGGGGTAACGGCTTGACGGTTCAGGGGTCGCTGGGGAGTATGCCAATGGCGAAGTTCGTCATCGAGTTTTTTACGAACACCACATGTGACCCTTCTAATTATGGCGAGGGTCAGAGGTTTATAGGCGCGGCCACGGTGACCACTAACGCAAGTGGTGATGTCTTCTTTCCCGTGCCTTTCGCTGATGTTAACGTAAACGAAGATTACATCACCGCCACAGCCACCGACACCCTTGGCAACACCAGCGAGTTCTCCCAATGCATCGCCATAGGCGGATCGCCGGCTGCGCCTGCTTTGATTTCGCCGCCAAACGGGGCGGCCGATCAGCTTAACTCGGTAACGGTTGTGTGGGCGGCACCGGAAGGGGCAGAGGCCTACCATTTGCAGGTGGTTACCGACACGGCTTTTTCTATGCCGGTGTTCGACGATTCCACCCTGACCGACACGACCCATACGATAACCTCATTAAGGAAGGGAAGGAAACATTACTGGCGCGTGCGGGCTCGGAATGCCTTCGGCTGGGGAGGGTATTCTCCGGTGTACAGTTTTACGACCGGCGCGCCACCGGCTGCCCCTGTTCTCGTGTCTCCAGATGACGAGGCTTTTGGCTTGCCTTCGGAGGTGAATTTCCGGTGGATGGCCTCTGACGGAGCCAAAGCCTACCATTTACAGGTGGCAAGGGATGAGAACTTTGTCTCAATCGTGTTGGAGGACTCTGCCTTGACCGACACTACGAAAGCCGTGACCCTTTCCGAAGGGATGAAGTACTACTGGCGCGTGCGTGCCCGCAACCGCTTTGGATGGGGGACTTACTCCGTGTTATACAGCTTTATCGTAGGTCGGGTGCCAGTTCCCCCCGCTTTGATTGCACCTGCAAACGCGGCCATTGATCAGCCAGACTCATTAATATTTGTGTGGGCGGCCCTGGAAGGGGTAGAGGCCTACCATTTGCAAGTGGTGACCGACACGGCTTTTTCGATGCCGGTGTTCGACGATTCCACCCTGACCGATACGACCCATACTGTAACCTCGTTAAGGAAGGGAAGGAAACATTACTGGCGCGTGCGGGCTCGCAATGCACTTGGATGGGGACCTTATAGCGAGGTGTGGAACTTTACTGTGGGCATAACAACGTCGATTGAAAATCGTCGGGGAGAGGTACCAAAAACGTTTATTCTGGAACAGAACTACCCGAATCCGTTCAATCCATCTACAACCATCACTTATGAACTGCCACAAGCGGAGCAAGTGAGAATCACCATTTACGATTTAACCGGGCGTGAAGTTCGACAATTAGTCAATGAAAACCAAGCCGCGGGTTCTTATACTGTACAATGGGATGGCAAAAATCGGAATGGCCAAACGGTTGCAAGTGGTGTATACATTTACCAAATGCAAGCGGGTGAGTATAGGCAAAGTCGCAAATTACTGTTTATGAAATAAAG
>JAABXR010000367.1:0-5056 GCA_011776225.1 Phycisphaerae bacterium | reverse complement strand
GAGGCACGCAATTCAGAAGGAAAGTTTGAAGAAGCATATATATATCCTATCTCGACCTTGGAAATGTATTTAAACACTACAAGGAAAGATTGTATTTCAGGATAGATTATCATCTAAACGAGAGGGGGCAGGCAGTCGCGGCTGAAGCGATACAGGAATCTTTATTGGCATTAAAAGAGAGCACTTCCGAAAAAACTGAATGGGTTCCAGAACGCAAGGCTGACATAGGGACAGTTGTTGCAATTGGTGATAATGTTGATTTTGAACCATAAATCTGATGAGCGTAAACAAAAACAAAAACGAGGAGGGTGTTATGAAAAAACTATTCATTTTATTCACGCTTGTTGTCATTGCGCTTACGGTGTCCTGCGAGCGAATCCCTCAGCCGGAGAAGGCGCCGCCGATCACAGGCAAATTACAAAGCATCAAAATGGCTGATACAAAAGGGATTCCCATAGAATATGGTAACCTAGTGGCAATAACGACTAAGGGAGAAGAACGTGGCAGCGCTGAGTTGTGGTTTGAAGACGCGAATAGAACGATCAGGGTGGTTCGCGTGATATTGTCTCAGAATAGAGTCGGCGAGACGGTATTTGTCATTCCCAGATATTAAATTCATCGCATTGCCTCTCCACTTTTGCGTCTTGCAAAACGATAGGCGTTTTCCTTACAAGTTATTGAGAAACGTAAAATGTGCGGCTCCGCCGCACCAGGATTTAGGAAGGAGAAAAAAATGATCGACAAATTAACCAGTATTTTTAGCAGAGTATTCTTCGCTGTTGCACTGCTGTTACTGTTGTTTGGAGTATTGGATAGAGTACTTGGATTGTTCGGATGGACTTTAGCCTGGTACCATGAACCGGGCAGAGTACTCGAATTTTCCGGAATTATGATGACATTCGTTATTGGCCTGCTGTTAAGACAAATCAGGGAGGAGCTGAGAAAACAGAAAACCACGAGCGAATAAAGCTATTTCGGACAGGATGAACAAGATAGATTGGGACTTAACCTAAATGGTGCCTGAATGTGCAAACAGCCCCACAACTAAAGAAATGAAACAACGAAGCAAAATTTGATGAAGTTCGCTGATTTCAGTGGATAAATTATCCCACTTGGGTTCTCAACCCAAGCATAACAGGATGAAACTTCCCACAAATAGCTGACTGAACTGTAAGTGGTGGCCATTTACCGGGAACCTTTATTGTCCCGAGCGGCAAAGATGCCACGTTCAATGTGAGGCCCTTTTCGTGTGTGGGGTTTTAGCACAAACTTGCATTTGCTCCACAGTGATTTATTCCTCGCCTGTTAATTGTAAACAAATTTGTCGGCCAAGCGCCGTTGACTATCTATAAGGTGTTAAAATGGAATTTTTGAAGCAACAAATGTCAAAACGGCCATTTCTGAACAAAGGGTCCTTATGGGGCGTAGTGATTGTTTGCATCCTCGGCGGTTGGCTCGCTATCTTGGCCACAGACAAAACGCTCAAAGTTGCCAGATACGGATTAGCCAACCCAGGTGGATGCTCGGTTAATGATTGGCTCTCCTGCGATGCCGTTCATGCCACCAGTTACGCTGTTATGTTGGGGATTCCGGTAGCCTGGTGGGGGGTGCTGTTCTATATGTGGACTTTCCTGGCAGTCGGGTTTTCGCTCTTGACGAAGAATCGAGAACGCGCTAGCGCCACTTTAGCCGCTGCTTTATTTTTAAGTGTTGGGGCGGTGCTGTTTTCCTTCTATAAATCATATCATTTGTTAAAGCTGCAGGTGCTGTGTATTCTTTGCGTAGGAATGTACCTGGTAAATTTTGTCATCCCGTTGCTGCTGGCGGAAGCTCTCGGTCTAAGCTTTAAAAAATTTGCTGCGTTCATCATCCATTATATAAAGAATGTTTTCGGTGTAACGTCGCGCTTGGAATTTTCGCCGCAGCCGGTTCTGTACGGAGCGTTAGTGACTTCGCTTTTTAGCCTGGGTTATATAGGCATTGCAAATTATGAACAGAACCGGCATGCTGAAAAGCAGCAAATTGAACGCGCTTTGCAAGCTTACTTTGAACAGGATCCCGTCGCCATAAAAATCGGCTCCTCCGCTCCAGTGTGGGGGAACCCACAGGCCAAAATCACCATAGTTGAATACAGCGACTTTGAGTGCCGGGCCTGCCAGGTGGCGGCGTTTCATCTGCGTGGCGTGCTTTTTGAGTATCGTAACGATGTGCGTCTCTATTACCTGAACTACCCACTTGACGGCTCGATAAATGATTATGTGAAGCCTGGCATACATGAAAATGCCGGCCTAGCTGCTCGTGCAAGCGTCTGTGCCCAGCAACAGGGTGTCTTCTGGGCGTACCACGATGATCTTTTCCGAAATCAGAAAAAACTGAACCGCGAGTTCTTTTTAAAGCTGGCCGAAAAGCAAGGTTGCGACGTAACATCGTTTGCAGCTTGCATGGATGCGCAGACCACAATTCAAAAAGTGCGCAGAGACATCGATAGCGCCCATGCCGCTAAAGTGCAACGGACTCCCTCGGTATTTATTAACGGACGAAGTTTGCCATACTGGTATAACACTAAATTCCTCCGAAGGGTAATACATGAGGAACTAAAACGGTTAAGGAAATGAAAGTTACTAACCACAACAAAAGAACTGTCCTGTCTAATTTATTAAATTATTATTAATTTAGAGAAAAATAAATGCTGGCAATTTTTACAACCCCTGAACAATTTCTGCATGAGCGTACGGATGTTTTTTCCCCGACGTTGGTTTAACCGAGCAGGTGGTACATCTCACCCAAAAATTCGATGGCGGCACTCTGGACAAGTTCAGAATAGTGAAAGAGAAAATTGAAAAAGCTTACACGAGGCTAGCGCAGAAGTAAGAGAGATGCTGCTCGCCGTCATAGGAAATGTCAGGTCGTACCATTTAAAACAGCGTCCGAAATCCTGGGTCGAAGAAACCGAAGAGGGTGGATTGCTGGGCATGCCATTCGCAGCTATCAATCGAGTTGGTTTTTATATTCTTGGGAGAAAGCAGGCTTCCTTCCACAGTTATCATGACGGTTATCCTGGACAGATCGCCGGTCTGCAACAAACTGTGTGGTTTCACCTCTACAAGGGAAGGCTCGGTCAATTCCAAAGTAGTGCTTGGCATCTCCTTTGGCGAATCTCATAATACACCTGCTGGGTTTTGGTTAATGAAATTGACTGGCTACTTAATATACAAATCCAGGAGAACCATTAACGTAATAACAAGTCATGCCAGACACGTTGGGAAATTTACATCCATGGTGGCAGTCGTCCAACCGATATGGATGCCGTCGAATGGGCTCAACGGGGCTCACTCCATCAGGGGCCGGTGAGATTTTGCTAAGCAGCAGGGATAGTTACGGTCGAACCAANNTTGCTTCGGGGGGAGGCGGGACTTTACAACATTTTGAAGATGTTTTTATCCGAGGACAGGTGGACGCAGCATTGGCTGCTTCCATTCTCCATTTAAAAGAAATTTCGCGTGAAAGATGTAAAAGAATTTCTACTTACCATCATATTCCTGTGAGAGTGTAAGATGAAAATCATCCAGAATTCAGATTTTAAAGATATTAAATTTGATGGAAAGGGTCTGGTGCCTGCTATTGTTCAGGATATCTATACTAAAGAGGTGCTAATGTTAGCGTATATGAATAGAGAAAGTTTAAAATATACTTTGAGTGAAAGGAAAGCCTGTTACTATTCTCGTTCCAGAAAAAAGCTCTGGGTAAAAGGTGAGACCAGCGGGCATTTTCAATTTGTAAAATTTATAAAGTATGATTGTGACGGAGACACCATACTCTTAGAGGTAGACCAAGTGGGAAATGCTTGTCACACAGGCAGTCGCAGTTGTTTTTACCGCGAGCTTAAGAATTAAATAGTAGGGCTAACAAGCGCCAAGACACCAAATTGAGTGCCACCACTCACTTTGATTTTAGTTTTGTTCTTGATTTAATGCGTACTTTTGTTCATTTTGAAAGGAGGTACTTGTGTCCCCAAAAAACGAAACGCAAAGACAACTTGCAGTAGAACGCTATCTTTCGGGAGAGCGACCCCAATTGGTTTAAAGAGCAATCGAACGCCCGCAAAATACTCCGACACGGATTCCAGACAAAGTCGAGCTAGCGGTAATCTTTGTTTGTCGGAGTCTTTATAACCAAAGGGCTCTTTTGTGGTCGTTGGGAATTGGACGATTTAGGGTTGAGCCGTTGCCTTCATTGCGAACCATAAATCGCATTTTGAGCCGGAATGATTTGATGCATCGCCGGACAGGCCGTTATGAGCCGAAAATGGATTTCCTTGAGCCTTGTTATTTCTGAATGGGCCACTGCGTTTCGATAGTATCAATACCGTTGATCTTGCTATCGGTCGACTTGAAAACAATGCTGAGTATTGTCATAAGCGTAGAACCGAAGAGTATGATGCAGTTAATAAACTGCATCAACACCTGAGTTCAACTGTTGAAATTCTGCCTTTCAGGAAAATCAATTCGAATAAATAGTAGCCTTAAAATGCCCCAGGTAAAAAAACACCAAAATTGCGGGAAAACCGAAATAGAATAAGTTTATAATTAATAAATAGTTAGGGCGGTTATTATCCCAGTTGGTCAGCGCCGCGGACTCATAATCAAAAAAGCCAACTTTATTTCCCTATAAAAACAAGTATTTATGTTTTTTCTTTTTTGCCAAAAATTAGGATGCGCAATTGCACGAAATAGCATGATTTTGCAAGAGATGGAATTTTGCTTCCTGACAATGATTGGCAAAAAATTAGCAAAGTTTTCTATCACACCATCGCTCGTTATACTATCCCAGCTAGCAGCACCGGAGCCGATCAACCAATCAACACAGATTTACCCGACTAACCCCTTATCGTAATTGCCCATGGACGCCATGGTGGTTCCTATTAGCGCAACCAGAAGGCGCAAGCTCTCTATCACATAATAACTGTTTGCCTGGGGGTCAAGGGTCGCTGGTTCAAATCCAGTCGCCCCGACTGAACTTAAGTGGCTGTAATTGCATGTTTCAGGTGTGGTTACAG
>JAABXR010000118.1:3740-3952 GCA_011776225.1 Phycisphaerae bacterium | reverse complement strand
AGGAAAACATATTCTGCCTTGCGATATTTTTCCGGCAATTCGGGATGAAATGATTCGAACACGTTCAAATGTGTTTCAAGCGTATGGGCTTCGTTCAGGTCGTATCCATAGCGCCCTTTCCAACGAAACGTTTCACCCGAAGTTGTTTTCAGTCCTTCGAGATCAACTCCCCTGGATGTCAAGAAGTCCCGCGGCTCATCAGGAAAATCTTC
>JAABXR010000118.1:3446-3701 GCA_011776225.1 Phycisphaerae bacterium | reverse complement strand
CTGTGAAAAAACTGGCGGAAGTCGAAAAATAGGTCGCTGAGCCACCTAAAACATCTTCACCCTTACCAAACGGAGTCTCGATACTGTCAAATGCGACTGAGCCAACAACCAGAATATCCATAACCGCCCTTTTTTACTGAATTTACAGGAATTGATAATTAAAACAAATCTTTAAGAAATTAGCAATCCAGTTGTTTCTAATCGAGATATTTCCCGAGAATTGGCTCGAGGACTTCTTTTGTTTTTTCAGGGATG
>JAABXR010000118.1:2810-3428 GCA_011776225.1 Phycisphaerae bacterium | reverse complement strand
CACACGAGCACTTTGGCTCACCCGCAAGAGAACTCGCCGCCTGCTTGATAATATCCCTGGCCATGGCGACATTCTGCCTGATGATTTCCAAAACAGCTTCCACTGTGACATCATCATGACCATCATGCCAGCAGTCATAATCTGTCGCCAGAGCTACTGTGCCGTAGCAAATCTCAGCCTCCCGAGCAAGCCGCGCTTCAGGAATATTGGTCATGCCAATAATATCGACACCCCAGCTACGGTAAATATTTGACTCGGCCCTGGTTGAAAAGTTAGGGCCTTCGATGCAAATATAGGTCCCCCCGTTATGAACTGTCGCACCGGCACGCTGGCCTGACTCGTAAAGGACATTGCTGAGCTCATGACAGACGGGATCGGCAAACTGGACATGTCCAGCGACACCCTGACCAAAAAAGGTCGAAGCACGTTTCCCCTGGGTACGATCGAAAAACTGATCAGGAATAACGATATGTCCGGGAACGATCTCTTCCCTCATACTGCCTACCGCTGACACGGAAATGATTCTTTTAACACCGAGGGTCTTCATACCGTAGATGTTCGCCCGGTAAGGAACCTCTGAAGGCAGGTAGCGATGCCCACGGCCATGCCGCGGCAAAA
>JAABXR010000118.1:2458-2726 GCA_011776225.1 Phycisphaerae bacterium | reverse complement strand
AGGCCGCTGCCACCAATTACGCCGATAGTCATCATCTTACAAACCCTTTCCGGAAAATCAAAATAGGAGCTTAGCTATAAATATATTTCAAATCGAACAGTTACACTCAGTATTTAACTTTTGTTTTCAAGTTTACCCTTGAGCTGACCACATGCTGCAGAAATATCCTGACCCTTGCCAGCACGGCGTACAGCAACGATCTGACGATCCAGCAGGTACGTCTGAAACGCACGAATCCTTTCATCAGATGGCATTTTGAAATCAGAAC
>JAABXR010000118.1:1099-2413 GCA_011776225.1 Phycisphaerae bacterium | reverse complement strand
TAAACCACTTATCAGGATATATTCAAAAGTAATGCGCTGCCTTGGTGCAAGGGGAAATTCCCTGCAGGCCTTCATCAATGTCTCTAAAGGATAACGTTTATTCACCGGCATCAATGCATCACGGACTTCATCTGTGGTTGCATTCAGAGAAACAGCCAGGTTGACATTGATACGACGGCCGAGTTCCAACATCTCCGGGACGAGTCCTGAGGTGGACAATGTCACTTTGCGCGGGCCATAATCAAACCCTGTTGATGCATAGAGAATCTCAAGAGCAGTAACGACATTGTCAAGATTATGCAGGGGCTCTCCCATCCCCATCAGCACAATATTGTCGACAGAGAAATCCTTTCTCACGGCACAGACCTGATTAACAATTTCTGCCGCAGTCAGATTGCGCTCGAGACCAAAGGTGCCGGTCAAACAGAAAGAACATTGCATGGCACAGCCCACCTGCGTAGAAACGCATAGGGTGTTGCGGCCAGCCTCCATCGGTATCAGCACTGTCTCTACACTTTTGCCATCATCAAGGCGCAAAAGAAATTTACGGGTGCCATCGGAACTGACTTCNNGAACTGACTTCAACGGTTTCCGGAACTACGTTTGAGATATAAGCACGCTGTCTCAATTCTTCACGAAATGTCTTGGCAAGATCTGTCATCTCGGCAAAATCGGACACGCCACGCTGGTAAATCCAGCGCATGATTTGTCCGGCACGGAACTTTTCCTTGCCCATACCGGCTAAAAAATCAACGAGGCCGTCAGGACTGAGATTTTTTAAATCGACTAATTCCAATGAAACACTCATTTCTCGATAAACAGACAAAACAAAAGACCCTCCGGATTGTACCGAAGGGCCCTTGGTGACTCAAGTTATAACTGGTTGAAAATTCTTAAAGCAGTTCCAGGCCTGAGAAGAAATAAGGAATCTCAAACGCTGCCGTTTCCGGTGCATCAGAACCGTGAGTTGCGTTCTCACCGATATTGGAGCCGAACTCCTTGCGCAGTGTTCCTTCAGCCGCTTCAGCCGGGTTGGTTGCACCCATCAGGTCACGCCATTTCTTGATCGCACCTTCTGCCTCCAGCACCATGACAACGCAAGGGCCAGAACTCATGAAATCTGTCAGTTCACCGAAAAAGGGGCGCTCTTTGTGAACATAATAGAAGCCTTCGGCCTCGACCTTGCTGAGATAAAGCTTTTTCAGACCGACAACCTTGAATCCCTCTTCATAAATACGGGCCAGGATTTTCCCGGCATTGCCGGCAGCGAAAGCGTCAGGCTTGATAATTGCGAATGTCCGTTCCATTATTTAT
>JAABXR010000118.1:0-1015 GCA_011776225.1 Phycisphaerae bacterium | reverse complement strand
AATCAAAACCGTCGGGGTTGCCCGACAACAACTTCATTTTCTTTGGAGCGACAAAGAAAAGGAGATGCCCACCGCCAGAAGCAAAGGCATTTTTTGCTTCCTTTTTTGTTGCCGCTGAAAAAAAGGAAGGCGTCCGGCAGTACTCGAACCGCCGGTTTTAAGCTTTTAAGCTAAGCATTTAAAATGGAGACACGTAACAAGTATATGTAACATCCTTAAAAATAGCACGGGCCGTGAGTTTCCTCACGGCCCCGACAAGACAAAATCACAAGCTAAAAGATCAATACCTGGCATCGGCATATTCAACCCAGCCCCCCGCTTCGACCAGAGCTTTGTCAAACGGGCTGAGCTCAAAAGAAAAGCTTTCTTCATTACCGTTGCCGCGAGCAGTAATTATTTGCTTTGCCAGATTGATTTCAACATCGACATCATCACCACCCTGTTCCAGCGCAAACAGCCTGTCGATCTGTTCTTTCGGCAGCTCAATCGCCAACATCCCGCAGTTGAACATGTTCTGACGAAAGATACGTGCATAGCTCTCGGCAATCACCGTATGGATATCATTGACCTCGAATACCCAGGGGGCATGTTCACGTGAAGAACCACAGCCGAAGTTCTCGCGCGTCACAATAACGCGTGCATTCGCCAATTTCTTCCCTTTCGGATCAAAACCTTCCAGCGACAGGTCTTCAAGGCAATAAGGCTTGAGGGCCTCCTTGGTCACTTCGGTCAGGTACTTGGCCGGGATAATTTCATCGGTATTGATATCGCTCCGATCAAGGAAGATCGACGGGCCGCCAAATGTCTTTTTCATAATTCCCTCCCTGATTAGAGGCTGCGGGCGTCAGTAATGACGCCTGTAACAGCGGTTGCAGCGGCGGTTGCCGGGCTCATCAGATGAACCATGCCACCCTTGCCCATGCGGCCGCTGAAGTTACGATTGCTGGTTGCGGCACAAACTTCACCTTCCGCAAGGACGCCATTACTCATACCGAGACAGGCACCACAGGTCGGG
>JAABXR010000406.1 GCA_011776225.1 Phycisphaerae bacterium | reverse complement strand
TCGAATAAAATAATACGCTGTTTTATTATTGTCAACAGTTTGTCGCAGAAACGCAAAAAACAGCAAAGATTAGTGAGTGTAAAAAATCCCACTTAAGGTCACAGACAACACTTAAAAAACTTGATTATTTGCTAATTACAGGTAGTTATGATTGTTTGCAGAAAATTAAAGAAGTGCCTAAAAATACTGTTCTAAAATAACAGAAAAAACTTCAAAAAGCTAAACCTTGCGACTTAATAATTGCCTAATGATCGGTTGATCTGCAGGCAAAATCTCAAACTCAGGCAACTCTTCCGGGCAAGCCCAGCAATGCTCGGCAACCTCCAGATTGCGAATTGTCCCTTTAGCAATAGTGCAAAGATAAGCAAGTATTAAAACAGCGCCCCAATCGTAACAGTGATAAACAACATCAAAGATACCCTCAACCTTGGCCAGGACATCCAACTCTTCATGTATTTCACGAGTCAACGCCTCTTGAGGACTCTCTCCAGGATCTACTTTCCCGCCAGGAAACTCCCAAAAGCCAGGATACTTTTTATCCGCAGGCCGCTTGGTAATTAGAACTTTACCATTCTCTATAATGACCGCCGCAGTCACCAGCAAGGGATGATCCGGCTTGCTCTTTTCTAATTTCATATTCATTTTCACAAGATAGCAAAACGCATCACACAAAGCTATGACAGAAAGAACAACCCTTCTTTGAACACGGTGTCTCATTGTCTTGTCGACAGACGACGAACATGATAATTTGTTGTGATTTTTTACCATACTAAACTTGAACAGAGGAGAATTCCGTGGCTGTCCATGAAATCAAGCACCCCCTTGTTAAACACAAACTCGGTCTGATGCGCAAAGAAGATATCAGCACCAAGGATTTTCGTGACCTGGCTTCAGAGGTTGCGCGCCTGCTTACCTACGAAGCGACCAGCGACCTTGAGATGGAAAAGGAAACCGTCACAGGGTGGGCCGGCAATGTTGAAGTCGACACAATTAAAGGCAAGAAAATTACAGTTGTACCTATTTTAAGGGCCGGGCTGGGCATGATGAATGGTGTCCTTGACCTCATTCCCAGTGCACGTGTGAGCGTTGTCGGGCTATACCGAAACGAGGAAACCCTGAAACCCGTTGCATACTTCCAGAAATTCACGAAACAGATCGAAGATCGTACCGCAATGATTCTTGATCCGATGCTGGCAACCGGGGGCAGCCTGATTGCAGCAATTGACATGCTCAAGGAAGCCGGTTGTAAAAAGATCAAGGGACTGTTTTTGGTCGCAGCACCTGAGGGCATCGCAGCCCTGGAAAAAAAACACCCAGATGTTGATATTTATGTTGCAGCCATAGATGAAAAGCTTAATGAGATCGGCTATATTCTGCCTGGTCTCGGTGATGCCGGCGACAAAATTTTCGGCACTAAATAGGTCTACGTCCGGCATCCCCAGCAAACAACTTTACCCCAGGAGGAACCTCAATGTCTGGCAAACCGCAGAAAAACAACTTCAACTTCAACCCGAAAGAAATGGTCATCGGCGCGCAAATGCTCTTTGTGGCCTTTGGTGCTCTGGTCCTGGTCCCTCTACTAACGGGGCTCAATGCCAATGTCGCCCTCTTCACAGCAGGTGCCGGCACCCTGCTTTTTCAAATTGTCACTCGCAGAAAAGTTCCCGTTTTTCTTGCCTCAAGCTTTGCTTTCATCGCACCAATTATCTATGGTGTCCAGCAATGGGGAATTCCCGGAACTATGTGTGGCCTGGCCGCCGCCGGGCTCCTCTATGTCATAATCAGTTTTGCCATTCGCATCTTTGGCTCTGACATTCTTCATCACGTTCTTCCCCCGATCGTAACCGGCCCGGTAATAATGGTTATCGGCCTTGTGCTCGCCCCGGTAGCCGTGCATATGGCATCAGGTCGCACTGGTGATGGAGCCGCCTGGCTCGTCCCGCAACCAACAGCCTACATTATAGCCGGAGTTGCACTTGTGGTGACGGTACTGGTTTCCCTGTTGGGCAAAGGAATGTTTCGTCTCATTCCGATCCTGTGCGGCATCGTTGCCGGCTACCTCGCTGCTGTCATTCTTGACGTCACCGGAATCTCAACATCGTTACAAGCCACTTTCGATCCTGGCACTCTACAGAACTGGACGGGCCCGACCCTGGTTTCAATGCAAAAGGTGATTGAAGCCCCATGGCTGGCGATTCCTGATTTCACCATGCCTGTCTGGAATCTTGAGGCTGTCCTTTTTATCGTTCCGGTGGCTATTGCACCAGCGATCGAGCACTTCGGTGACGTTCTAGCGATCGGCGGCATTACCGGCAAAGATTATGTTGAAGATCCCGGCATCGACAAAACCATGCTCGGAGACGGCTTGGCAACAAGCCTTGCAGCCTTCTGCGGTGGCCCTCCCAACACAACCTACTCGGAAGTTTCAGGTGCCGTTGCCTTGACCAAGGCGTTTAATCCCATCATTATGACCTGGGCTGCAGTTGCAGCCATCCTACTTGCTTTTGTCGGCAAACTTGGTGGCTTGCTCAATACAATTCCGGTCCCGGTTATGGGAGGAATCATGGTGTTGCTGTTCGGCGCGATTGCCGTTATTGGCATCAACACCCTCGTTAAAGCCGGCACAGATCTGATGCAGCCTCGCAACCTGGTAATTGTTGCCGTGATCCTGGTTTTCGGCATTGGAGGCATGAGCTTTGATCTCACGGTTGTTAAACTTAGTGGTATCGGTCTTGCGGGTATTGTCGGGGTTCTTCTCAACCTGATTTTACCGCAAACAAGAGAGTAGACGAGTTCAGACATAAAAAAGGCCCCCTCAATTGAGGGGGCCTTAATGGGAGATATTTTATCACTAATCATCTAGACAACTTCTCTTCGTTCGACTCCGACATAAACTGTATCACCGTTCTCTTTACGCAGTCGATCTTCGCCGACAACAACCCAACCCGAGGATCTTTTGAACCGGGAAATTTTGCCGCAGGAAAGATAGTAATCGAAGGTCTGCTTGGCCAAGCGGCAAATGGCACCATCTTCCAATTCGACCACAACCCCGTCGTTATGCCCCCTCCGTTTAAGTTCCGGCATCGAGGTCGCAACGACCATGAGCGCGAGAAGAATAGCGCAGGTCAAAGAGGATGCCAGGACAGTTATGAAATCATCAAAAACATGCCTGAACACAACCAAGAAACCGACAAAATAAAGAATTGCCGCTGTCGGGATACTTTCCAGAAGAACTAAAGCCCTGTGATCATGTTTTTCAGCGAAGAGGCTTTTTTTTCCGAAGCCCCAGGCAATTCTCGTCCCGTACATAAAACAGACGATGCCCGTAACAAAACAGGTTATATCCTTTAAAGCCTCATACATAACAAAACCCGTCTACTGGAAAGAAAAACCGGGGCACCAATCGTCATGGCAACCCGGCGGCCGTGGTCATATCAAAAGTTAACACTCTATTGACGAGA
>JAABXR010000381.1:3818-4141 GCA_011776225.1 Phycisphaerae bacterium | reverse complement strand
TGCGACAAGAGATGACTTGCCTATGACCGAGCCATCCAGGACCTTCGCGCCAATGCCGATGAGGCATTTATCGTGAATGGTACAGCCATGCAGTGTCACGCTGTGCCCTACTGATACGTCATCACCAATAATCGTCGGATGAGTTTCCAGTGTCACATGAACAACACAACCATCCTGGATGTTTGTTCTGCGACCTATGCGAATATAATTTACGTCACCGCGGACTGTTACGTTGAACCAGAGGCTGGATTTTTCCTTAATGCAAACATCACCGATAACGCAAGAGCTTGGCGCCAAAAAAACAGTTGAATCAATTTGTGGCG
>JAABXR010000381.1:3528-3812 GCA_011776225.1 Phycisphaerae bacterium | reverse complement strand
ACTAGAGCTGTTGCGGAAAAACTGGCAATTCAAGGATTGTCATTTTAAATCATGCACTTAGGGGGTCTATTTGTATTCAATTGTAAGGTAGTTAAAGGTGGGAATTATAAAGACAGGGAAAAGACGGTCTTTTTCCCTGCCTAATTGCGGTGTTTACACTGGAAGGATGTCAGTAATACTAACCGTTTACTTTCTCACGCAACTCTTTGCCAACTTTGAAGAATGGCAGTTTTTTGGGTTTTACCTGGATGACTTCACCGGTTTTTGGGTTGCGTCCCATATAT
>JAABXR010000381.1:336-3488 GCA_011776225.1 Phycisphaerae bacterium | reverse complement strand
CCCTCGGAGAGAGTCTCCGCCATGGAGTCAAAGATAATATTGACGATCTCTTCGGATTTTTTGTATGTCAGGCCATTACGGGCGGCCAGCGCTTCAACCAGTTCAGACTTGTTCATAAGTTCCTCCAGACGACTCTACGCAATAATTACGGACTGCGGAAGTCGTGCAACAAATTGGGGTATTACAATTCATATTACTGTGCTACGACTCGCTGTCAAGCCCATCAGCCAGTATTTTCAAAGAGTTGTAATACTCAGGAGGTGTTTTTTTAGGTTAGATTGTTGTGAACGGTGATAAAGTCCAGATGACGCGCGCATCACCATCACCAACATTGGTCCATCGGTGAGGAAGGTGTGACTTGAAAGAAAGGCTGTCCCCAGCATTCAACATATACTCCTCACCCGCAATGATGACTTTGAGCTTTCCTTCCATCAAAACGATTAATTCGTCACCGGGGTGATGCATATGCTTCTGTCCACTTGTACCACCGGGAGGCACAGTGCATAGAAAAGACATGAACTGGGGGTCCCTCAGGCCGGAGGTAAAGGATTCCGTATGCATATTGTCTTCATCATCGTAAACGGTTGTGTCCCTGTTGCCGGGAGAGGTAAAGACAATTTCATGTGTTGTGGAGACTTCTTCTACAAAGTAATTAATACTCTTTTCAAATACCGCAGCGAGCTTCATCAATATTTCTACAGACGGTATTGTCAGGCCACGCTCAATCCTGGAGATCATATTAGAGGAGACGTTTGATTCCGAAGCGAGCTCCTGGATAGTCATATCACTCTTCAAGCGTATCGCTTTAAGTTTTTTCCCAACGATTTTTTTTAGTTTCATACTCAGTCTCTATAATTAATTTTAAGGACGAAAAAAATAATTATCATCCAAGGTTAGGTGCTGGTGAAACAACCCAGAGGACCTGAGTCGGGCCATTATGAAGGTTGCGCCAACGATGCGGGAAAGAGGCTTTGAAGACAATTGAATCCCCTTTTTCCAATTCGAAATGTTCACCATCTATAATAAATTCCAGGCAGCCATCAAGCACCATGGCAAACTCTTCACCGGTGTGAACCATGCCGCCCTCGCCACTGTTGCAGTCCTTCTCGATCGTATCGGTAAAAACGGTAAAGTTCGGATCTCTCAACCCCTGGGTAAGGCTGATAATCTGATGTTTGTCCTCAAAGAAAAAAATCGGCTCACCCTGGCCCTTCCTGGTGTGTACAATCGTCGAACCTTTTTCGGCCTCCTCGACAAAGTAATTAATACTCATACCAAATGCATTTGCCAGCTTGACAATAATTTCTACAGATGGCGTTGTGAGACCACGTTCTATTCTTGAAATCATATTGGAAGACACGCCGGAACTTTCAGCGAGCTCCTGAATAGTCATGTCATTTCGAAGTCTTGTGGATTTAAGCTTCTTCCCGATTAGTTTCTTGATCATGGTTTGAATTTCCAATTCTATTTAAAAATGAAATAATGTTTTATCAGTAGAAAAGGTCAAAGTCAACTATTTATGTACGAAAAATATCATAAATAGTAATTAGCATTGTCAACCAAACTCCAAAGGNNTAATAATCCGCGGATCAAAATGACAGCAAAAGGAGTATCCATGAAGTCTTGGCAGGATATTGGCCAGATCGTTAAAAGTGTCGAGTTGGGCAACCAAATCACCGCAGAGAAAGCCGCAAATATTTTGAAATCGAACGGTGCAAATCTGACAGCATATATTGCAGGAGCACACCACCTGAAAGAAAAGTTTTACCAGGACAAGGTCCAGCTGTGCTCGATCATTAATGCGAAATCAGGCCTTTGTTCTGAGAATTGTGCTTTCTGTGCCCAATCGGCACATCACAGTTCATCGCCACCGGCTTACCCTCTTAAGTCACTAGATGAAATTCTTGCCGGCGCCCAAAAGGCACAAGAAGAAGGCTCGCACTGCTATGGGATAGTCACCAGCGGGACAAGCCCCGAGAAAGGCGGTGAATTTGAGACTATCCTTAAGGCGATCAAGGAGATTAGACGAAAATACACGATTGAGCCATCGGCGTCCTTAGGAATCCTTGACAAAGNNNNTTGCGTAACCTACCATCACAACCTCGAAACCGCACGCTCGTTCTTTTCGGAGATCTGTACGACACATGACTATGAAGAAGATGTAGAGACCGTTCGCCTGGCCAAGTCTGTTGGTATGAAGGTCTGCTGCGGTGGGATTCTTGGCCTTGGTGAAACTCCGGCACAGCGAATCGAACTCGCAAAAACCCTGAGCGATCTGGATGTTGACTCGGTTCCACTTAACTTCCTTAATCCGATAGAGGGAACACCACTGGAAGGGCTCAATGCACTTTCGCCGTTAGATTGTGTTCGGGCAATTGTCATGTTCAGGTATTTCCTGCCAAGTAAACCGATTAGTGTTTGCGGTGGTCGTGAAGCCAATTTACGGGAGCTGCAATCGTGGATGTTTATTGCCGGAGCCAGCGGCACCATGATTGGCAACTACCTGACAACGTCCGGTCGGGACCGAGAGACTGACCTGCAAATGTTGTCTGACCTGGAGGTGCAAATCGATGCCTGTTGATGACTCAGGGTCTGCAATATTTATAACGGGCACAGACACCGGTGTTGGGAAAACAGTTGTTACCGCTGCACTGGCATATCATTTTNNCGTCGGAATCATGAAGCCAGTGGAAACAGGGGTCACAGACACATCGGAGTTGGGACCGGATGCCACATTGCTACGCTGGGCCGCCCAAAGCAGCGATCCTGCAGATGTGATCTCACCCTACCGGTTCAGTTTGCCAGCATCACCCCATCAGGCGGCCAAAGCGGCAAAAAACAAGATTGACTTGGAGAAAATACGGGAGGCCTTTAAAGTTGTTAAAGCAGGTAAAGACATTGTGCTGGTTGAGGGTGCCGGAGGTCTGATGGTACCACTGCAAGGCGGTTTTCTCATGGCTGACCTGATTAAGGAAATGAACACCCCAGCGCTGGTCATCACGCACCCACGGCTGGGCACTTTGAACCATACATTGCTGACAACATTTTCTGCTCGTACCATGGGTATCGATCTGTGTGGAATGATCATCAACAGAATGCCAGAAAGCCCGGACGATGTAGAAAAAGAAGCCCCTCACCTGCTCTCATCTCTG
>JAABXR010000381.1:0-210 GCA_011776225.1 Phycisphaerae bacterium | reverse complement strand
CGAGAAAGTAACGATGTCGTTATACTCTAAGAAACAACGAACACAGTTTTTTAATTTAGTTTGCAGTTTTTCTTGCAAGTTCAGGCTGAAGATCAATCATGTCCTGAATTATTGCCATGGACTCTTGAACGTAAGCATCACCTAAAACCTGTTTTATCAACTTTTCTCGAGGATCTATTCCCTCTTCCCCGTCTTCTTCTTTATCAATAT
>JAABXR010000279.1 GCA_011776225.1 Phycisphaerae bacterium | reverse complement strand
CTTGAAGGCATGACTTTCCGAGTTTCGGATTCTCTTGGCCAATTCTGCGTCTGTGGGGTTTGGCGACAAATGTGACATTAGCTCCATTGCTGTTAGAGCCGCTTATAATAAGCACATCATAGGGACAGATGACGTTGGACAGTTGATGGTGTTCGTTTTGAGAACATCCCGGCCATCAGATACCCCAAACCACTCACGATCAACCCGAAGAGAATGTATCCCAATCCGGTGGACGACAACCAGGACGGTTCAATTTTGTGGAGCAGCCCTCTCGTTTCCAGGAAGTAAAAGACAAACGTACTGATGAATCCGGACATGGCAGCCCATTGCACCCGGACTTTGTTAGCTTTAGGCCGGAACAGCGCAATCATCGGGATGAAAATCGTTGTTGTCAAAATGCCCGAAGAAAGGTAGAAAATATCCCAAAGCGTTTCGGTAAAGAGGGCGTAGACATACGCGGAAATCACAGCGCCTGCCGACATAAAGCGGGCAACGACAGCGCTGTCCATATTCTTGTTTTTTGCGGCCAAATGGGGCTCAACCAAATCGTAGGACAAAGACAGAGCCATCACATTCCCGCACGTATCGATGGTGGACATGGACGCAGAAGCGAGTCCCACAATCAGCAGGACACTCAGGGCCGCCGGCGTGTGGTCTCGAATTAGGACCGCAAAAATCGCCGCCCCGTCACCGAGTTCGGTCGGAATGGTCGTGCCTGCTGGTGGATAAAGATAAAGGGTGGTCAACCCGATTAACATTGGCAAAACCGCAATGAACAATAATGAATTGACACTCGCTATCAATACCCCATTGCGGGCATTTTTGTTGGTTTTGGCAGCTTGTAATCTGAGCCAGATGTCGGTTTCCACAATCCAACCCGGTAAGTAGGCAATGAACGTCATGGCGATTAAGGCCGGGCCAGCCGCAAAAAGGGAGAGCGCGGACGTGTTGGTCTTGGGTGGCGACGGCAGACTCTTTAAAACCTCAAGAACGCCATTTCCCAAAAAGGCGGCCCTGGCGGCGATCCAGGAAATTGAAAGAATGAAAAAGGCCACCAGCGCAAATTGCACTTTATCCGTTGTGACCACGGCTGAAAACCCGCCCAGATATGAATATGTGGCCACGACCAGGGCGACCAAAGCCAGCACCAGATGAAATGGCGCATCCAGGATTGGCGACAGAATGTGCGCCGCTGCGAAAATCTCAGCACCGCCCCAGACCAGAAACACGAAGGCCAAAGGCAACGCAAAATAAACTCGCACCTTTTCCCCAAATCGCTGAGCCAACATTTCCGGTTGTGAGAATGCAGGCATTTTGCGAAAGTGAGGCGTCAGCGCATAATAAAACCCCATGACAATCAGCCAAGGGATAGCCAGCAGCCAGAGGGCGCCCAGGCCGTACCAATACGCCAACTGTACGGCATAGACGCACGACCAACTGATGGACATGAAACTGGCTGAGATGGAGAGACCCGTAGCCCAGGGGCCGAGGGTTTTCCCCGCAGCCCAGAAATCGACTTTGAGCTCATCCGAAGGCTTCTGTGAGCGATAGCCGCGCCAACCGATGTAGATGACGAAAACCGCGTAAACGAGAAATCCCGCCCAGTAAAACCAAAGCATTCTGTGTTCTGCCTAAATCGGATTCAGTGTAAAACCTCAGCTATAATGAGAGAGGGCCAAATTGTCTGCGGTCAGGGCCGCCTCTACCCGCGGTTTGTTCTTTTTTGGATCTCCTCCACCTCTCGGTTAGAGGCCGTCCCTGACGGCTATTCCGGCTATTTCTTTTGCCAATACACATCTTCCACGCCATGTTTGTAATTTTCATATCTTGCCAGCACAAACAGGGTGTCCGACAGCCGATTGAGATATTTCAGCACATGCTCGCCGATTTTTTCCTGGCGGGACAACTCGACCACACGACGTTCAGCCCTGCGGCAGACGCACCGGGCTTGATGCAGAATGGCGGCGGCTTGAGTACCCCCGGGAAGAATAAAATCTTCCAATGGTTTCAACTCATCATTCAATGTGTCCACAAGCTGTTCCAGTTCCGACACCTGGTCCGACTCAATGACCTGCATGTCCCACTTCTGTTTGTCTTCTTCCAACACACACAGATCTCCGCCTAAGGTAAACAGCTCGTGTTGGATTTTCGTTAGCGCATCCCGCACTTCCGGAGCGGGGTTCGATGTTTGAGCCACTCCGATGACGGAATTCAGTTCATCCACGGTCCCGTAAGCGTGAATTCGTGGAGAGTCTTTCGAGATTTTTTGTCCGCCGCCTAAACGGGTCTCGCCTTTATCGCCCTGCCTGGTATAGACTTTTGTGATTCTCAATTTCATGGTTTCTCGCCAGTTTTTTGACACGTATCCAATTTGTTTAACCGAGTCTCGAAAATAAATGATAGTTTGTGACTCAGGCATACAAGGAATAGGGTATAAGGTATAAGGTATAAGGCAATAAGGTTCAATGTCCTTATTCCCCATTTTTGTATTCCCTTATTTCCCTATCTTGGGTTTTAGGCAAAAATACCGTACCACGGTTACGAAGTCAAGCAAAAACTCGGTCGGTTCGTCAGTTTCACCACCGGTAGATTTTTCTTGACATTTAGGTCGATTTTATTTAACATAACATTTGTAATTACTAAAATTTAGCACGCCCCGATCTTCCAACCGACTCTGGCCGTGAATTCGCTGACGACAGGGGGCTCTTCTGGTGAATCCGAAACCTTCAAGTCAAGTCAATGAAAAAACAGTTTTTGTGGGTCTGATTTTTATATCGATTTTCATAAGTTTCCGTCTTGCATGGTCACAAAATGCAGCTAATCGAACAGTCTCACCATTCGCTTTGACAAAAATTGGTCTTGAAGCTTGGAGTAAGGGTGGTGCTTACGTTGCCAGTTGGAGAAATCCCCTGGCTCCAATTCATAATCCTGCCAGCTCCATAGCAGATGGGCACAGCGTTTATGTGGAAGTTGGAAGAGCTTTCCCGTCGGAATATCTCGGGTCCGATTTTGACAACCAATTCATTCTTCCCGGTTATCTTGCGTTTTCAACAACATTCAAAAACTTAAATCTCTCTGTAGCCTATGCGAATTCCTATAATTTGAAATTGGAAGGAGGGCCCAACACCCCAGAGCCGCTTCCAGAGGGACCCGGTGTGATGATTGGAGTAAAATCCGAAACAACCGTGCATACTTTTTTAGGCTCAATCGGATATCGCATTCCCCAACGAGTAGCTATCGGAGCGACAGTCGGTATCAATTTTTTAAAGGAAAATGAAGAAGTCAAAGGCACGGAATTTAGCGCCAGAGGAGATGGATTAGGACCGCGATTCAGCATTGGGTTTTTGTACTCTCCGCTTCATAAGATAACTTTTGGCACAAGCTTCCATTACAGTGGTGACATTGCCTATGACCCGGAAGGTTCATTGCCGTCCGTCGTTAGCGGCGATTCCAGTCGAGGTAGTAGAGGTACAAGTCCTATCACTCAACCGGATCAGCTCACTGTAAGGTTCCCTTGGTCAGTACAATTTGGAGTGCAGTATGAAGCCATCTCATTTCTCAATCTCTACGCGATGCTCGACTATCAGAAATGGTCGAGTGCGCGAGCCAGCCTCCACGATGAACTTCAATTTCATCTGGGGGCTAAGTTCATTCCAACTTCTATATTTAATTTGGCCTTAGGCTTTTTCACTTTAAATGATCCTATAACGGTGTTGAATCTCGATCAGAAGTTCTTAACTTTCGGAGTCCAATTACAGGCATACAAAAACATTGGTCTCTACGCGACGATTCTTGATAGTCATCTTTTCGCGGACGAACCAAAACAAACATATTTAGGGTTAGGGCTTCAATATTCAAGAAATTAATATCAATAATTAATGCCTGAACGAAAACAGACCTTGCGAGTCATGCCCGTCCCGACGGTTACGGTTCGGGAGAGGCGGGCTTGCTTTCCGCACTGGAGACTCTTGGCGTTTATTTTAGATGTGAATGGGTAAATTTTGGAAGGTGTCTTATGCAAAGACCAATACACCATTGTCGATATGCAACACTTCTATTAGTCATAACAGGTTGCATAAATACTCAAGTGACCAAATTGACAAATCAAACCTACCCTAATGTCGATCCAGAGGAAGTGGTTGTATATGTTACCCCAAACGATGTAACTGGAGATTATGAAAAGATTGGAATCATCCATGCGCAAGGGGAGTCAAGCTGGACAAATGAGCACCAAATGATTGAGTCTGCTAAGAAAAAGGCTGCGAGCATTGGGGCCAACGGCATTATATTGGGTGAGATTGATGAACCATCAGCAGGGGCGAAGATAGCAGGGGCGATTTTCGGTACGGGTACCACTCGAAGAACTCAAATCTTAGCTATTTACGTTTTTGAAAATCAAAGATCTGGTGCAATTGAAAAAAGAGCAAAAGAGCCGGATATAAGGCATGTGAACCAAATGGTTGAGCGCGAACCAGAATCTGGACTTGATAAGCAAACCAGATTGTACTTCTTTCGTGAAATGGTGTCCGAGGCAAGCAAATATTCCGACGAACACATTCTGAAGATGTATAGAAAGAAATATCCCAACTTGAGGCAAAAGTCTGACGACAAGATCATCGAGTTAATTGAAAAACATTACAAGAGAAAATATGAAGCTAAGTCCCAATCGCTTAGGAAGAATTAAGCCCAAATTCGGAAAACCAAACCTGAAAATGAATTCCGGCTAAAGCTCTGGTTGGCTGAAGCCAACTGGTGAAGCAAGGATCCCGTTTGAGTTCCAAAGACTAAGATACTGAACTACCAGTTTTACATCCCATCAAATACAAATAATGAATTTCCCCAAACTATGTAAAGCCTTTGTAATAATTGTCCATAAGGGTTGGTAATACTCAGTGCCAAAACAACTAAATGCAAGAATAGCAACAAGGCGGTCGTGAATGAATGTTACCGTGATTTCTGAAGCGAAGAATTTAACCAAAATCCGCAAACGGGTTGACAATGGTTACTATGTTTCCAGAGTCGTAGTCGAACTCATCGCCGACAAGCTGCTCATTGAATTCAAGCAAAAAAAGTAATTTCTTGACATTAATCGAATAATTAGTTAATATTGGGGCAACAAGGGGCTGTAGCTCAGCTGGGAGAGCGCATGACTGGCAGTCATGAGGTCGGGGGTTCGATCCCCATCAGCTCCACAAAACAAAATCAAATAATTACAAATTTAACAGGAACATAGCTTCGGCTGTGTCTTTTTTATTTTACCCCCAATTACTCTATTTTACCCTGCTTATCGCTATTCAATGGTAGCAAATATTGACCGCGTCCTGGAAGACTTGAAGGTTATAATTTTTGACTATGAGCACCTGTCAGATAATGGCAAAAGATTTAATTAAGGTCACAATTAACGGTGTATGCAATTACGGAAAACTTTATTTGACACAGAATTGAACGTGTTCAGATGACAACTCGTGGCTCCATTGTGGCCCTAAAAATGCCAGAATTATCTTTTTTGGTTATTGATCAGTTCCTCGATCAGAACTCCTTGAGTAATTCCGTGGAGCGAAAATCCTTGTTGAGGCAGGAGCATTGTTCTCCGGAGCCGACTTTTCTCTTCGTAAGATTAATAATAACAAGTATTAAGTTGATATCCTGTCTAACACGTTAAGATTCCATATAACAGATAGAAAAGGCATGACTTACGCACAGTTGCGCACACCACAAAGTGGCAAAAATGGCAATGAAAAATCCCCTATCCGCGATTGTGAATCTGTTGCATCTATGGCAAAATATGAGTTAATGGAAACAAAAAATAGCTGTGTGGAATTAAATTACTCCAGCTAAGTCATCCTTGCCAAACAATTTCCGAAGCAATAAATCCTTGCGTTTCCATACACACTCAACACCCGCACAACCCCTTCCTGGTTAGCATGCCCAAGACAAATGGGGTATAAAAGAATAGATAAATACACAGACTTTTAATGGTTCATCAAGTTCC
>JAABXR010000312.1:598-1139 GCA_011776225.1 Phycisphaerae bacterium | reverse complement strand
GCCGCAGTTGGTGCAGAGGGTTGTCTCGCATTCGGCGCAGTAGCCGTCTTCGATATAGAGGGGCGCCTGGCAAACAGGGCAGATACCGTTGAAATCGTCTTCCTCTTTGGTTTCTTCACCATCGTCGGATGTTCCGACTTTCAGGTATTCGGGGACGAGGACAGGATTGTTTTCTTCAAAAACCAGGCCGCAGTGACGACAGAAAACGGCCGCGGGGTCAATTTCATTTTCGCAGCGCGGGCAAAAGACATCAAAGGTAGCGCCACAATTGGGACAGTTTTCGGCATCAAAGTCAATAGGGTAATAGCATTCCGGGCAAAATTCCTGCCCACAGTTTGCACAGCTCGACTCGTTTAGCTTCAGTGTTTCCTGGCATTTTGGACATTGTAAAGTTGTTTTCATGCCCTGATTATATCAAAAATAATGTAATTCTACTTTCATACTCTTCAATCTAGCGGTATACTAAGTGACCGTCCGCAAATAAGTTAGCGGAATTGTGCGGACGGTTTCGAGTAAGCGGCCTCCTGATTAGACAATTTAT
>JAABXR010000312.1:232-511 GCA_011776225.1 Phycisphaerae bacterium | reverse complement strand
CAATTAGAGGAGATATAAATGACTAAGGACACCCTGACCATTACTGATAACCGCACCGGTCGAACTTATGAACTGCCGATTACCAACGACACTATTCGGGCTATGGATTTGCGGCAGATAAAAGTCAATGATGATGACTTCGGCATGATGAGTTATGATCCGGCGTTTAAGAACACCGCCTCAACCAAAAGCAAAATCACCTTTATAGATGGTGACAAAGGTATTCTTCGCTATCGAGGCTATCCGATTCAGGAATTGGCCGAACATTGTACTTATTTG
>JAABXR010000312.1:0-180 GCA_011776225.1 Phycisphaerae bacterium | reverse complement strand
ATCAGTGGGTGAATGAAATCACGTATCACACCCTGATCCATGAAAACATGAAACAGTTAATTGATGGGTTTCGCTATGACGCCCATCCAATGGGGATGCTGATTAGCACCGTTGCCGCGCTTTCTACCTTTTATCCCGAAGCTAAAAATGTAGATGATCCGGACATTCGGGATCTTCAAA
>JAABXR010000300.1:3754-4051 GCA_011776225.1 Phycisphaerae bacterium | reverse complement strand
TCCCGCCAACAGCAGTATGCGTCGGTCTGCCGAAGTGAGCTTGAGTTTGCTGGCAATGAACGAGCCAAAGCCTGCGCCGATCTGTGCGATGGGCCCTTCTCGGCCGGCGGAACCGCCGGTGCCTATTGTTGCAATCGAGGCAAGTCCCTTGATGATAGGTACTCGTCCCCTGATCACCCCGCCTTTATTGTGAAATGCGTCAATCGCGGCATCAGTTCCATGCCCTTCTGCTTCCGGGGCAAATTTAAAAACCAGGAAGCCCGAAACGAGCCCGCCGATAACGGGGACCAGAAAAAG
>JAABXR010000300.1:0-3713 GCA_011776225.1 Phycisphaerae bacterium | reverse complement strand
GAAAAGGTGCTCAATACTGTTGGTGGCAAAATAGAAAAGGACCGCGGCACTACCGGTGACAAGGCCAACCAGCACGCTCAGGATGACCGGCCGGGTCCATATCCGCCAGTCAAGCTTTTTCAGGTTTTCCAATAAGTTGCTGAAGTTTGCCACTTTAGCAGGAAGTCTCTTGTCTTAAATTTATTCCAGAGTCACAAAAACTGATTTGCGAGGTTGTTTGTTGACTGCTCTGCTGATGTGGCCGCGCCCGGTGGTATCTTCGGCCAGAAGGATGTCACCGGTATGAAATGTCTTTCTGCTGCCGTCACTGACTTCTATTTCGACGCTGCCATCAAGCATCAGGATAAACTGACGGCAGGGTGCGTTGTGCCAGTTGTAGTCATAGTCTCCGTCCGTTTCGCGAAAAATAATTCCGGTAACCGGAAAGGTCTCCGAAAGGGCACCGATATCTCCAGCGTCTTTGAGTGGGATATCAATCTCTTCGAAATGGGATTCCCCGTCTTCATCACTTAAAATACGCGTAATTTTCATCGGCCCGATCAATAGTATTCATTCTGTCTCTGCAAGCTCTTTTTAACCTCTTCAACCCATTCGTCATCCACCAGCTTAACGTTTTTGAGAAAACCGTAGGTAATCATCGTGCTGCCTTCGGTGGTTTTCATGAACGAAGCAACGAAAAAGTTCGAGTAATCAACTTTCTTCCAGATGCGTTCCTGCATACTTTCAGGGATAGGATACTCTGACTGAATCTCGCTCAACAGAAAAGCTTGATGGTCCTCTTCTTTCGGTACGGTATAATTCAGATAAACCAGTGCAGCGATGAGAGCAAAAATGATGATTCGTCCGACCATGGTGAGCCAACTCCTTCCGGTTTAATGAATAAATCCGGGCTAGGATAACTTAAAAGTTGGTCGTTGAACAGATATTACCGCATTTCTTGCCGTTCGAATCTTTGTTTGCAGGCAACCTCTGGAGAAAGCAATGCAAGAAGCATTATNNNATGAAGCTATGCACGATCAGCCGGCCACCTTTGAACTGTTTTTTCGCGATGCTCCGTATCAGGGAAGCTTTGCCGTTTTTGCGGGTTTGCAGCCAGCCCTCGATTATTTATCAGCGTTGAAGTTTACTGCTGAGGATATACATTACCTGGACAGTCTGAACCTCTTTGACCAGGACTTCCTCAGTTATCTCAAAGACTTCAAGTTTACAGGCAAAATAACAGCTCCACGTGAAGGCGAGCTGGTTTTTCCCGGTCTTCCTCTTTTAACCGTAGAAGGCACTCTCGCAGAAGCTCAACTTGTTGAGACAGCTCTTCTCAATATCATAAATTTTCAGACCCTGGTGGCGACCAAAGCAGCTCGGTTGACGTTCGCCGCGGGAGAAAGCCAGATTATGGAGTTTGGTTTGCGTCGGGCCCAGGGGCCGGACGGCGCCATGAGCGTTGCGCGCGCAGCCGCAATCGGCGGCATCCGTTCGACCAGCAATGTCTTGGCCGGTCGCCAGTACGGTTTGCCGGTGAAAGGAACGCACGCGCATAGCTGGGTGATGTCCTTTCCCGATGAGTTGACTGCGTTTCGTGCGTTCGCCAAAAGTTTTCCGGATCATTGTATTTTGTTGGTTGATACTTATGACACTTTGAGCAGCGGGGTGCCGAACAGTATAAAGGTGGCAGAAGAGTTGCGTGNNCCTATTTGAGTCGGGAAGCACGCAGAATGCTGGATGCCGCCGGGTTTCCCGAAGTTAAAATTGTTGCTTCAAATGAATTGGATGAGTTTGTCATTAGTTCGATTCGAAATGAAGGGGGCTGCATTGATATTTATGGTGTTGGTACACGTTTGGCAACCTGCGCCGGTCCAGGTGGCGGAGCTCTCGGGGGAGTTTATAAATTGGTTGAATATGCCGGTCATCCACGCATGAAATTCACCAGCGACCCGGTCAAAAGCACCCTTCCCGCGGGCAAACGCTGGCTAAGGGCCGTAGACAAGGAAGACACCTTCGTGCTTGATCTGCTTGACCTGAAAAGTGGTAACTCTTCACCTGCAAAAGCCGGAGATATTGTCTATGATCCTGCCAATCCGCAAAGGCATAAAGCTGTGCCGAAAGATTGTCGGTTGGTCNNGATTACTGTGAGCAACAAATGCAACATATGCCTCAGGGATGTCTGCGCCTGACGAATCCCCATTCATACAAGGTTGCCGTGACTGAACAACTGTTAAAACTCAAGGCAGACTTGTTGAAGCGAAATGTCCGTTAGCAGCAAGCTTTTTATTCGACGGTAACACCGAGCACTTCAGACATCTGTTTCAAAGCGAAGTTTCCATCCTTCGGGTCCAGGTTGGCAACACAATCCTTGGGTACGGTGACCTCGTATCCGCGCACAACGGCGTCATAAGCCGTATACATGATGCAGATATTGGTCACGCAGCCGGTCAGGGTGAGGTGATCAACCTTGAGGCTTTGCAGCAATCCATCCAGCCCGGTCTGCAGAAAACCCGAGTAGCTGGTTTTGCCAATCACCGGATCCATCTCTTGCGGGGCTAACTCGGCAATCACGTCTGCCCCCGATGTTCCCCGCACCGCATGCGGTGGCCNNAATTCGGGATCGTCAGGGGCGTGATTGTCACAAATGTATATCACCGGTACGTTGTTCTCCCTGGCTTCTGTGATTTGTGACTGAATGGCATTGACGATGGAGCGGGTCTCAGGAACTTCCAATGGGGCTCCCGGCTGAACAAAATCATTGAGCATATCGATAATCAACAGGGCCTTTTTCATCTCTCACTCCATGGGTTGAGAATTATTTTACCGAGGCACCGAGCTCTGCACGGGCACGCGTTGCCGTTTCTTCATCCGGGGCAGTCGTGATATCAGGCTTTTTGAGGAAGACCCTCTTTTTCTCAAGCTGTCCCTGTTCAATCAGGAAATTCTGTACTGCCAGAGCTCGAGCCTGCGCGAGCCCCTCAAGATCGTGGTCATCGACTTCGGTATTAGCGTAGATGAGCTTTTCCATCTCACTTTCCGGTAGTTTCTTGGTCATGCCAATGAAATTTCGCGGTTTCGGAAAATCTTCATCTTTATAAACCTCCCAGAGGTAATCAGCATATTCCTCTGGAGAGACTACGACATTGTCTTCTTCAAAACCTTCCGGAAGTTCGCCGGCATCGACCAGATCAAGGTACTTCAGCCGTTTTATTTTACTGGCAAGGGCTTCCTCGCGATAGCCTTCGGGGTCTTGCTCAGGGTCAACAAAGCCGCTGACTTCGACTTGCAGGGCGGGTCTGTCCTGGAGAGCTTTTGCCATGCGTAGCAGTTTGTCCTGTTCCGCTTTATTTAAGCGTGACGTGCCATAATCAAAGGTAACGATACTGAAGTCCTCATCACCGCTGCCACCAAGGATGGCACCGAGCAATGCAAAGGGTGATGTTGCCGCCTTGACCAGCAGGTTCCTGATGACTTTCCAGATAACACTGCCGATGCTGAATTGGGGATCGTCCAGGCTACCGTAAACCGGAATGTCGAGGTGAATTTCACCGTTACCATCTTTCAGCAATGCGACGGCAAGTTTGACCGGCAGACTGATTGCCTCTTCACTTTCTACCTTGGCGCCAAAGTCAAACTGGTCGAGGAACACCTTGTTGGTCGCTTTGAGTTGATTATCTTCAATGAGGTATTCGAGGGCCAGGTTCAGTTTCCCTTTTTCGATCAGGTAACCT
>JAABXR010000295.1:1410-1765 GCA_011776225.1 Phycisphaerae bacterium | reverse complement strand
GTGGGAGTCCCCGGGGGATGCGAACCTGTATGCCTCGGTTCTGCTGCGTCCTGCTATTTTACCTTTTGACGCCCCGAAGCTGACATTTTTGTCGGCGGTTGCAGTCTCTCGGACAATCGAAAAATGTACGCAAACCAGTGCTCAGGTCAAGTGGCCAAATGATGTGCTGGTAAACGGTAAAAAAGTTGCCGGCCTGCTCAATGAAATGAGCTCGGAAACCGAGCAGGTTCATTATGTTGTCTTAGGAATCGGTGTCAACCTGAACATGCGTGAAGATCAATTTCCACAGGAACTTCGCTATCCGGCCACTTCTCTTTTTCTTGAGACCGGTAGACCGGTCTCTCGACTCGAGTTT
>JAABXR010000295.1:274-1330 GCA_011776225.1 Phycisphaerae bacterium | reverse complement strand
AGATGGTGCTTTGCAGGTCCGCAAATCATCGGGCGAAATTGAAACGATTTATGCGGGTGATGTACGCCCCGTTTGACCGGCCGTGATAGTAAGGTTGATGTTTTAATGGTTGAGTCTTTATTTTCAACAGCTTTTGATTTTTCGTGCCACGCGTCACTCGCCACGCGCCTCGGGGTCCTATGTTACTCGTCATAGATGTTGGTAATACCAATACGGTCCTGGGACTGTATCGTGACAAGGAGCTTGTCCGCAGCTGGCGCTTGACGACTGACAAGGCCCGCACTGCAGATGAGTGGGCCATGGTTATCCATGAGCTCTTCAGCCTCAGCGAGTTGCATTTTCCGGATGTTGACAGTGTGATCATCTCCTGCGTTGTGCCGCCGTTGCTGAATACACTGGAAACGCTCTGCGCAACATATTTCAAGTTGCAACCACTGGTTGTCGGCCCGGGAGTCAAAACCGGTATGCCGATCAAGTATGACAACCCGCGTGAGGTTGGTGCTGATCGAATTGTTAATGCCGTTGCCGCTTATGCCAAGAAACAGTGCAGTCTGATTGTCGTGGATTTTGGCACGGCAACGACCTTTGATTATTTGTCAAAGCGTGGTGAATACCAGGGGGGAGCGATTGCTCCCGGCTTGAGTATTTCGGCTGAAGCTTTGTATGAACGGGCAAGTAAATTGCCCCGGGTGGAGATCCTCTGCCCGCCCCAGGTGATTGCAAAAAACACGGTCAACAGTATGCAGGCAGGACTTTTTTTCGGTTATGTCGGTCTGGTTGATGGTATTGTAGGCCGGATGAAAGCTGAATCACAGGAAAGCCCCTGTGTGATTGCGACCGGTGGGCTGGCAACATTAATTGCTCCGCATAGCCAGATGATTGATGAAGTTGATAACAGCCTGACCCTGGAAGGTTTGCGCATAATTCATGAGCGCAATCAAGTTATGGACAAATCTTGAATATTTTTTTGTTTTTTAATAATCAACAAAATTTCGGGAAGTTTTGAAAGGAGAGATCATGGCAAAGTTCGAAACTTCAAAACTGCGCAACCTGGGT
>JAABXR010000295.1:0-140 GCA_011776225.1 Phycisphaerae bacterium | reverse complement strand
TCTTCCAATATGGATTTCGAGCCGGAAGAAACCAAGCGGAAGATTACCATCAGCTCGAAGCTGCATCATTGCGAGTGGAATGACCATGAGTTGCATATCGTCGATACTCCCGGCTATACAAACTTCCTGCACGACACTCG
>JAABXR010000009.1 GCA_011776225.1 Phycisphaerae bacterium | reverse complement strand
AACGCAGTATTGCCCGTTACATTCTTGATACGACCCTGGGGTTGCCGTAATGAGCTGTTCTCACATTTTTACCAAGCGCTATTTCCAGTTGCCGCGCGCCGAGATTGGCTACCTGAGATTTATTCTCGAGAGTTATGACGGCCTCGCCTTTTCCAGGACCCTCGACAAGCATGAAGCTCTGGTAGAAATCGCTTATTCTCCCAGCCGTGAAGCCGATGTTGAGGGGCTANNTTTTGACGGTACACTGATCTGTCGCCCTGACAATGGCGTTGCGGTATTTCTCCGGGAAATCTTGCGGCAGGTTGAGCGTGATTTCGACGCGTTCAAGTTTTTTCGTTTCCGGGTTAATCTCGCTTGTGAGGGACAAACTCATGTCATCTGTAGCCAGTTCGCGTTGTTGACAAAAGCGCAGCGCAAAAAAACCTGCACAGGTGCCGAGTGAGACCAGGAAAAGATCGAAAGGCGATGGGGCGTTATTCCCTCCGCCATTTTTTTCCGGCTGATCGGTTATGATTTCAAAGCCGTTATGGTTTGCTTTAACCTGGACGCCTGCCGGGAAAGTAATGTTCATCATATCCATTTGCTCCTCTGTTGTTGACATTCATCCTAACGTTGCCGTTAGTGCGGAAGTAGTGATAGTATGCCGCCATTCTGTTTGATCGGTTAAACTTATGAAGCCCATTCTTGATTTCTTCAGCTCAGTCAAGTTGACCCTGGCTCTTTTGCTTGGCCTGTCGCTGATCGCTGTCGGCGGAACCGTCTGGCCGGTTGAGCAGGGGGCGATTCAGCGGTTTGAACTTTATTTCCAGTCGATCTGGTTCCGCAGTCTGCTGGCTCTGCTGGCCTTGAACCTGGCCGCCTGCACCTGGAAAACCTTTTCACGGGTCATCGGTGAAAAACGTCGATTGTTGAATGTACTTGATAATTCGAGCAGTTCAAGTCCAAAAACAATTGAACTCAGTGGCAAAACAATCGATGCGGTTGAGCACCGTTTGAATCAGCACGGTTATCGTGTTGTTCATGAAAACGACAAGTTGCTGGCAAGACGCGGCTTGTGGGGACGTTGGTCTTTACCGATTCTGCATCTCTCTATTCTTGCCGTCATGTTGGGAGGTTTGGCCTCGGAGCTTGGCTTTGTCGGCACCATGAATATTTATGAGACCCATCAGAGTGACAAATACTTTGACTGGGATATCCAGGGTGAACGTCCACTCGGCTTTACTTTGCGCCTTGATCATTTTGAACCGCAGTATTATCCAATTGAGCTGCGTTTTACGACATTCGACAAACAGACCCGGCAGCAACTCGACGAGTATACAACAATCGAAGGAGAAACCGTTGACCTG
>JAABXR010000254.1:1577-2002 GCA_011776225.1 Phycisphaerae bacterium | reverse complement strand
TGCCAAAGCAAGAGCCGGTAAAAAAAGAAAAAGTTACGGCGACTCCCGCACAGACGTCAGCAGCTGTCAGTAAAGCTCGTCGTGTGGTTGCGCCCGAGGTCAAGGAAGAGCGGGTTTCTTCTCCGCAGCCGAAAGCAGCCGTAAAGCCGACAGTGGTTACAACACCGAAACCTGTCTCTAAGCCGGTTGTTAAAAATGTCGGAAGCTCGGTATGGATGGTCAGCAAGGCCAACGGAACCTGCTCAGCCCTATCGTCAATAAACAACTCAGTTAATGTAGGGACGTTTAAAACGCCACAGGAGCTGGCACACAAGATACGTCAACGTGGCCATCAGGCGTTTGCTCTTGATATCGGTGATACCCCGGACCAGGTTGTGAGGGTGAAATCTCCAGATCATAAACTAGATGTGACGTTTGTCAGAGCG
>JAABXR010000254.1:277-1483 GCA_011776225.1 Phycisphaerae bacterium | reverse complement strand
CGTCGGGGTTGCCCGACAGCAACTTCATTTTCTTTGTCGCGACAAAGAAAACAAAGCCAAGAAAGCTCTCTCTTAGCAGAGGGTAATGTCTGGCTCACTCTCTCAGCAACATCAATTTACTGCGTTCAAAACGATCAAGATTCTACACATTCCCCATAGGTGACGAGGCTCTTGAGAGCCTCTACTTTCGTATAGCTTGGTAATGGTTATTNNGGTAATGGTTATTACCTTTTATTTTTTTGTGTTTATTGAAACCTCTATCGGAAGGTCCGCAAAAAACAGGGCCGACTTCTTGGGTTGATTATAGAAAACACTGAAAGGTGGCGAAGGAGATGCCCTTCGGCAGGAGACCCGCCGGTTTTGGCTTTTTGGGTGTTGTAAGGGTGGATATTTTATAAACTATTTAAACAATCTATCAATCAATTCTCGATATTTACGCTCAATAACATGGCGGCGTTTTTTGAAGGTGTTGGTGAGTTCATCACCCACCTTGAACTCATGGTTGAGGAAATCGATCTTTTGCAATTTTTCGTAAGGTTTGAAACCGTTTTTAGACTGTAGTAACCGATTGATCTCGTTCTTGACCTTGTCTCTCAGGGCTCTATCCTCATGCAGGTCTGTGGCTTCATCAGTTGTCTGGCCAAATTTTTCAGCGATGAAATCCTTGAGCTTGTCCATATCGGGAACGATCAGCGCGGCCAGCCCCTTGCGGTCCTGGCCAACCAGAACGGCATCATTGACAAAAGGTAACTGTCCAATCGCTCCTTCTATGCGCGAGGGGTCGATGTTCTCGCCGCTGGCCAGGACGATGATCTCTTTCGAGCGTCCGGTGATGACCAGTTCACCGGTGATGGTTTTTTTGCCGAGGTCTCCAGTGCGGAAGAAGCCGTCAGCAGTAAAGGCCTTGCGGTTTTCCTCGTCATTGTTGTAATAGCCATCAAAAACCTGAGGGCCACGAACCTCTATTTCGCCCTCCACTCCGGGAGGAACCTCTTTGTCCTGCTCGTCAACGATGCGTAACTCGGTCAGGGGAATCGGTGGACCGAGAGTGCCAAAAATGTCGCTATTGTAACCTCGCCCGGCGATTGCCGGGGCACATTCGGTCATGCCGTAGGCGTTGGCGATGCGAATACCTATGGCATCGATCCAGCTCTCCAGGTAAGTGGGTAAAGATCCCCCACCACTCACAGCAAGCCGCAGTTGACC
>JAABXR010000254.1:0-261 GCA_011776225.1 Phycisphaerae bacterium | reverse complement strand
AGAATAGCAATAACCTTTTGTAATGCTCTTTGCAGTAAATTCTGTTGAGAAAATCTGGGCAGATGACCGCGGAATTGTCGCTGAGCCCGTCGGTAGCGAACAGAAATCTTGACCAGCAGGTTAAATAACTTGTGGGCTTTTGGCCCTTTCTCCATAACGGCGGCAATGACCTTGCTGTAAAGAGACTCCCACAACCTTGGTACTGTGCCGACCAGGGTTGGTTGATAATGTATCAGGTCGTTGGCAAAGGTTTTCAGTGAT
>JAABXR010000144.1:1154-1310 GCA_011776225.1 Phycisphaerae bacterium | reverse complement strand
CAAAGATTATTGCTTCGATGTTATCCAGGAAATTCTGGACAAAACCGGATTCTCAAATCCTTATGACAGCATTCAAACCTTAAAGCGCAGCAAACCTGTACATCATGAAAGAAATGAAGGCGTCACGGTGTATATCGTTCATAACCTTGTCAAAGA
>JAABXR010000144.1:616-1042 GCA_011776225.1 Phycisphaerae bacterium | reverse complement strand
TTTGGCAAAACAGCGCTGCTAATCCCTATACGGCGTTAATGGTACCGGCTGAAGAAACCTTACATATCGCCTTAAGAGGCTATACCGAAAGCGCAATTAGAAAAGCAGTTGAGCAGAGTCATCAGAGAAGCTTAAAATCTGTGGAAAAAATAGTGGAAGACTGGATGGCGGTTGAAGAGGCGATTGTGGGGGGCATCGTCTACCGACTGTTTCCGAGTATTCTGGAAGAGCGTATTGAAGATCTGCCACCGTCCAGAATCGAAATGGACCTTATCGCTAAAAGCCAATTCGAAAAATACCGGCATCTGGAAAAAGGCATCACTGTCGTGGAGGAAATCGGCTATCGGGAAGCCATCCGGATGTATTCAAAAGATCCGGCAGCATTCAGGGACCTTCTGTTATAGTCTACAATTAAGACCCCGTTGG
>JAABXR010000144.1:347-525 GCA_011776225.1 Phycisphaerae bacterium | reverse complement strand
ACAGCTGGCTTTTTTCTATAAAAATTTGTTACTACTCAGACTGAATCCAATTTTGAGCGGATATGTATGTCTCTTTGTGGAAACGGGATCTCAATTCCGGCTTTGGCAAGCTCTTCGAATATGACAAAATAAAGGTTGCTTCGTACCTTGCGTCGCGGCGTTTTGCGTACGTTAATCC
>JAABXR010000144.1:0-208 GCA_011776225.1 Phycisphaerae bacterium | reverse complement strand
TATGAAACGCCAACGGGCAGCTCTATGCGGATCAGCGGTGACGACAATGAATAATTCACCATGGTGTTGGAAATAATATTGGAATTGGGCACCAGGTACTCGATATTGTCCCGGGTTCGCACTTTGGTGGCTCGCAGGTAAATATCCGTCACTTCTCCGAGCATGGACCCGACCTCGATCCAGTCACCCTTGCGGATTTTTCCGCCGA
>JAABXR010000023.1:333-1083 GCA_011776225.1 Phycisphaerae bacterium | reverse complement strand
CAGTCCATACGCTCGTTGTGGTTGCAGTTGAGGACTTGACTCGCTTTAAATCCAACTTGATTTCGAAAATGCTATCTTCCATCAACGGCTCATTGTCCTTAAACTCTCCACTAAACATTCAAAATTCACCACCCGTGATCGGATTCGACTGACAATGCCAGCTTGTTTAAGCGACTTCTTGCAGTCCACTCTGTACGCAGGCCAACTGATTTCAAATTAATGCCACTAGCCACATAACTATGTGTCACTGAAATGTAAGCCCACTCAAGTATCCTTCTCCAGCAACGGTCGGCTTTGGGCAACGTCAAGTTGCGACCAAATTNNTTCAGTAACCAGATTTCGAGTAGATCTCTTAAATTATCCCTACAGGCTTTTAATATTTGGCCGGTTTGGGTCATTGACAATTCCTCCTAAAAACTGCTAGTGTTGTAATCAAGTTGTTCGTTGTACCTTTATGGTATGGGCTGGTTAAGATTCGTTGAAGAGAGGTTTTTTTACACCTGAAGGAAAGATTCCTTGAATATGCCTGTCAGCAGGGTCGTTCGGTCTAAAGGAAAAGCCAGGGTCAATTATAACCGGTTGAGCCGCTGGTATGATATTGTCGCCGGCAGTACCGAAAAAAAATACCGGGACATCGGCTTGCAAAAACTCGATGCCCAGCCAGGTGAAAGGATTCTAGAAATCGGGTTCGGCACCGGCCACTGCATCCTGGCGTTGGCGCGGGCCGTGGGCGAGACGGGGGAGGTGTGC
>JAABXR010000023.1:0-278 GCA_011776225.1 Phycisphaerae bacterium | reverse complement strand
GGGGATGCCGCTTCACTACCATTTACAGGCGGCTTTGACGGTGTGTTTATGAGTTTCACACTGGAGCTTTTCGATACGCCTGAAATACCTATGGTCTTAGGTCAATGTTATGATGCCTTGCGAATGGGGGGGCGTCTGGCCCTGGTGGCGCTGATTAAAAAACCGGGAGCGGCCGTAAAAATCTACGAATGGTTTCACGAAAAGATGCCGGTGGCTGTCGATTGCCGCCCCATCTATGCTCAGGCTGATTTGACTGCGGTCGGGTTCGATATTCGTGG
>JAABXR010000358.1 GCA_011776225.1 Phycisphaerae bacterium | reverse complement strand
ATGTATTATGATGTTTGTCAGTATGTTTTAAAGCTTAACAATTGCTAAGGAGGCGTCAAATGAAAGAAAAAAAAGGAAACAAACCCCAGGATGAAGGAAACGATCAAACGAATTTGTCCCTGGCCATTAAACTTGATCGTAACAATCAGCTTATTAAGATTGCAGATGCTCTTGTTGGCCTCGTAGCACTTAACAAAGANNTTTTAAAAAACCAATCTTACCCTGCAAAACGAATACAACAGTCAGCGGTGTTGGGGAGAAGGTAGAGAGAAAGAGCAGCCTTGATTTTCGTGCTAATGACCAAAAAGTGTGCGAAGCAGAAGCCCAAAAATCAGCAGAAGCAGCTGCTAAGGAAAGTGCCCTGCAGGATGCCATAGATCGAGCCATGAATATAGAATGTGACGACGGCTGCTTGCCAGTCATCGATGACAGATCGGTTAAATACAAAAAAATCATATCTCAAGCCACAGGCATGAAGGATCCTGTACCAAATCCTTTGCCAAAGGGACCAGCCTTAATTTCTTGCAGATGGGGGTGGGAGGCAAAGTTTAAGGCAACGATAGGATTCAAGTGCGTTAAACCTAAATAGCCCAGTATTGGATTATGCCTTTTTTATGCAGTTCAATCTGATCGTTAATGTCGCTTCGGGACCAATAAAGGTCCGCCCAAAATGAGAAACCACTGTTTATCCAGCGTTTATCGGCTTGAGGTGTGAACCGGAAAGCGTGAACCGAAGTCCGCGCAGATTGAGAAAAAACGGCCCGAAGTGTGAATCACGCAGTCCCGGAAAGTCCCTGTTATTACTGTATTCTTCTGTGGAAATCCACTTAATTCCGGGAAAGACCGCCTTATTTCTTTTTTCTCCTTCTAAAAGTCAATTAACAAACACACAGGCAGCTTTCAACGGCAGAGGATTTCGTATGGAAGNNCACGATCGTAACGACCGAGGGATTTTAAGTCCCTTGCGTCTACCAATTCCGCCACTCCGGCAACCATGGGAAAACGCTGCGTTTTTCAGCATTTTCATTATACCAGAAACAGCCTTCAGGTTGTTATTCGGGCGCGTCGGCATCGCTGGACGAGTTCAGCAAAGAAAGCGGCCCGAAGGCCGCCCTCTTATCTGATCAAAAAACGGTTAATCCAACATTCAGGGTTCTGTTTTACAGGCGATCTGAACGGTTTCCCTGATTTCCCTGTTGTGTATCTCACCCGCCACTTTGGGAGGAAGCACATTGCGCGCCTCTTCGGCCCAGCGGCAGGCCTCACGGGCATTGTTCCTTTCGAGATATTGTTCAGAGACCTTCAGTAAAACAGTATTATGTTCTGGATGCGCATCCAGACCAACGGAGCGTTTCAGGGCTATTATCTCCTCATCGTTTCCCGCTTTTCCGGTTACGATCCTGGTGTGCACAAGAAACAGATATGCCAGGGTATGAGATGGTCTGATTCTGATGGCTTCCTGAAAATCATCCAGCGCCAGTTCGGGCAGTCCCTGCATATACAGGGCCCTGCCACGGTTATAGAACACTTCGGGACTGTTATATCTGAGCTTTATCGCCTGGGTAAAATCGTAAATGGCCTGATCGTAGTCGCCCAGCACATATTGAGCCAGCCCCCGGACATTATAGGAAGGCGCGTGCTTTCGGTTCATCCGTATTGCCCTGTCAAAGTCCTTCACAGCGCCTTCAAGCTGCCCCAGTTTCATGGAGGCCAGCCCTCTGCCGTAATACGTCATGAAATCCGCTTCATCCTGGCGGACAATTGCGCTGAAATCCTCAATGGCCTTTTCGAATTGTTCTGTTTTCAGATACACCCGGCCACGCCACTGCAGTGCGTTGGTAAAGCCGGGATCATATTCCAGAGAAAGCGAAAAGTCCACTATGGAACGTTCATATTGTCCCATCCGGAAATGGACTATCCCGCGGGCGTACAATGCACCGGAGTTCACGGGATGCAATTCGATTGCAC
>JAABXR010000033.1 GCA_011776225.1 Phycisphaerae bacterium | reverse complement strand
CCCTAATGCGATTATGAAATCGTGGCAAAATGGCGGAACCAACTACATTTTCATAGATCAGGGCAAAGATGGTACTTGTGACCTTGTCAGTATCTGGCAGCAGCCGGATCGGGACAAGGACGCATGGAGAATGATAAGTTGGGGCCACTGCGAAAATATAGAGCGTAGTATAAAGACACAGATCGAATTTAAGAAGCAATTAGCGGGGGAAGAATAAACATGTTTTCACCAATTTTTAAGACCTGCCCAAAATGTGATGGTAACAAGCATGACGGGACAAAAGAAAGGTTAAACTGCCCGGAGTGTGACGGACTGGGTAAGGTTAAGACCGGTGAATATATTTTTACGAATTGGCATAAAAACTAAAGGGGCGGCTCCGCAGGCACAGCGGTTGCACGACCAGCTTGACCAAACTGGAACCGGCGTAACATATGCCGCCTACTTTCAAAAGAAGGTGCGCACCATTTTAAACGAAGCTGACGCAAAGATTAGAGGTAAATAAATGAAGTGGTTCAAAGTGCTAGTATTCACTGTAATGTGCATACTATTTGGAGCAATTGGGGCTTGCGGTGCCGATTGGTACAAGGCCGACCGGGCTTCTTTTGCGTGGGAAGCGCCGGTAACATATTATGACGGCACCCCGTTACCAAGTGGATTGACATTTGTTTATGAGGTCTACACAAAGACTCATCCGGGCGGCGTCGAGCTTGCCCATGGTACGGTAACTACGGAATCCGCAACAGTGGTTATTAATGAGGGCGAGAAGGTCTATGTTGGAGCATCGGCAGCATATATAGATGCAGACGGTGTCCAATCGGATTTTTCTGAAACTGCATGGTCGGATAACCCGGCAGATTGTTTAGATGTAGTTTTTGGTTTTCATAATTTGAAGCGTCCGGGCAAGCCACGCAACAAGCGCAGAAATTAATTCTGAGGCCGCGGCAGGGGTCTACCGGTAGAAAGATGTACATACACACCTCTCCGGCCTAAAACATATTTTTAAAATAGGCAATCACTGACCTTTAGGCACGGATTGCTACCGGTGTTGCCCAAATGGACAACCGGCAATAGATTGGCAACACCTATATAGAGTGGGCTTGCCGGTCACCACTCGCAGGAGTAATTTAAACTATGGCGATTTTTCAAAATCACAATCTGGCTGAACACTTTGGCTACAAGGGCATGGGTATTCTGTGTGAGTACCTGTCTACGCAGAACTGTGAG
>JAABXR010000294.1:256-1143 GCA_011776225.1 Phycisphaerae bacterium | reverse complement strand
TACAAGGACTGTCATATTAAGGCCGACAAGCTCTTATTGCCTGAAGAAATGCACTATCTATTACAGATACTCATTACGGTAGTGAACGGAATAACCATCCCTCAAAAGACGTTCGATGAGTTCGAGGATATTGGTGTGAATATAAGCTACGACGAGCGCAGGGGCGTATGGAATATATGGCCTGCCGGTAAGGACAAACCCAAGCTGTTTGTGCCTTCACAGAGGCCGGTAGTGCCTACGAGGAAACTTATTAAGTTGAGTTAGGATTATGGCTTATGTATTTTGTGTAACGATAGGAATATTATGCGGCATTGTATTTACTGAATTGTTGTGGAGAGCATGGAAAAAACAACTCGAAAAGACAACGAGAGACGCCTTAGCCGCAAAGAACCTGATGAACAGCCGACTCCACAATCAAAAAAATGAATACAAGCAGAAACAGAAGCTATTAAGGGACATTCTTGAAGCTGATGTAAAAACAATAGTTGCAGATTGCAACGCATTACAAAAGAAGATAAGGAATATTTAATATGTAAATCAACATCCCCTGCATGACAGGGTAATTTCAGACACCTATGTAGAAGTACCTACATAGCCTGATGCTGGCCTCCCAAGCAGAGGTCGCCGAACAGGCGTAAAATGTAGGAGCAAGCCCGCCGCTGCGGACACCTTCTCCGACAAAAACAAATTGTCAACTTTTTTTAGGAGAAACCGCAATGGCGGAAATAAATGTAGCATCTCAACTCAGCTTTGGCGAAATCGCCAAGCGCACCGATCCCGGCGGCGGATTAGTCGAGATATTCGAGTCGATGAACGAGGTCAATCCGGTCTTTAAGTTCATCCCCGCCGTCCAGTGCAACAGCCGTTATTCACACCGCGTAACGCGC
>JAABXR010000294.1:0-222 GCA_011776225.1 Phycisphaerae bacterium | reverse complement strand
CTCTGCGAAGAAAGCCTCGACGACACAGACCCAGTGGTTTCACGTGGGACTTTTGGAGGCTCTTTCGGAGATTGACGAGGACTTGATAGACACTTCCGACGACCCGAAAGGCACGCGCAGACAGGAGGACATTGCCTTTGTCGAGGGTATGCAGCAGCAGGTAATGGACGCCATTATCTCAGGCACGGAGACCGGCCAGCCCGAACGAATCAACGGCCTTCA
>JAABXR010000296.1:624-1949 GCA_011776225.1 Phycisphaerae bacterium | reverse complement strand
CGGTTTTGGTTTGCCTTGCTTCCGCCAGTATACACCGTAGTCATGTCCCTTGCCCCAGATGATGTCGTTTCGGCCGTCTTCATCGACGTCCACTACCAGAAATGGAGAACTGGCACTGCTTAACGCGGTTTCAGGATGGAGTTTCCAGGGCTTGGCGAAGGGGTCTCCCGCCGGGTGTTCGTACCAGCCGACCCCGCACAGAATGTCCTCCCGCCCATCGCCGTTTATGTCGCCGAAGGCGTAACCGTGCCCGCACCCGTTCTTACCAAGTACAATTCGTTTAGCTGTCGGTTTGCCGTCTTTGCTCTTTACAAACTTCCATGCAACGAGAGGGTCCCTTGATACCCAGCAGTGCACAACGATTTCCGGCACTCCGTCACCGTCTATATCCCGCAGGTCGAAGGCCTCGTTCTGTGCCCGGGCGTTTACGAGCAAATGCGGCTCCCATTTCCACCCCTTCTCAAGCCCTGCCTTGCCCGGGTTCTTGTACCAGTTAAGCTCAGACTCTGTCCAGCCGCCGGAGATTACATCAATCCAGCCGTCGCCGTCCACGTCGTATACCATGTCTGCGTTATTGGCATAGAATCCCTTGCTCCCGAATCCCAGTGATATCTGGGGGATGTCTCGAACAGGCCGGGGGATAAAATCCGGCGCGCCGTACCAGTGCGTCCCGGCGATAATGTCCGGCTTACCGTCCCGGTCCACATCGCCTATGGCACAGCCCTCGTTAGGATTGACCATCAGACATCGCTTTGAAAACTTCAGCCCTGCCGGCTCTCCGGCGATAGTCATATTTGCCGCGAAAAGATAGACCGAGCAATAACTTAGGATTGCAAAAATTCTAATTTTACGCCGTGAAAAGAAATGACTGTACATGATATTTCTCCTTAAAGGTTTTGATATTCCACCCAGGATTCTACCACATACAGCCAACATAAACAAGACAACCTTTTCACTTCTACATTCTTAATTCCTTCCTATGCATTTCTACCTGCGGTTCGCATGTTCCTTACTCACTCCGGCACTTACGGGCCTCCGTGATACTGTCCGATGCTCATCGCGGCCTACGGTAGAAATGCTACATTAAACGCCATTTCATCCCCTCCGTCATTTCGAGCGAAGCCCCCGTGCTTCCGTCAGAAAGCACGGGGGCGAAGTCGAGAAATCTGGCTCCGAATCGAATAATCCCTCATCTATTAAGGCATACATGCCCCGGTTTTCTAAATTTTTAATTCCAACTTCTTAATTCATTGCCCTTGGGCAATTTTTATGCTATTTTGTTACCACTACTTGATAAAGAAACCGGGACGTTACCACATAGACTA
>JAABXR010000296.1:279-527 GCA_011776225.1 Phycisphaerae bacterium | reverse complement strand
GATGGGATGAAATCAGCGGGTAACAAATCTTATGAAAGGAGATAAAACGGCAGGCTATATTGACATTATAGACGTTGCAGGGTTACCAACGACTTGACGAATGTAACCGCCTTATAGACGTAGGCAGGGACAATCCATCGAGGGGAACTTCGTTGAATTGAGATTTTACCATCGAAGTCTCCGAATATTTTTTGCATTTCACGAGAAATCACTTTCAGAGGTTTGCCTTGTCTGTCTTGACCATACTC
>JAABXR010000296.1:0-241 GCA_011776225.1 Phycisphaerae bacterium | reverse complement strand
ATACTCACTGATTTTACAGGCATTATGCAACAATCGGCTGTTTTGCGTTCCTTTGATTAGGACTAGTCTGTCTTGCTGTTTGTTGAAGGTCTTTATATGTTTGACATGGAAATTTGCTCCAAAGAGCGATTGCAGTTGATCGTTAGTAAAATCTTTTGCCTTACCTGCGACATCGACTTCGAAATAACCCATTATGTATAAAGCTGGCTCTGCTTTGAAGTCATAGCCTTCCAAGCCACAA
>JAABXR010000173.1:521-1187 GCA_011776225.1 Phycisphaerae bacterium | reverse complement strand
CAACGTCAAATGCCCAAAATGCAAAAGCGACACATGGAAGTTCGGGCTCGATCCGGATACAAAAAAGCAAAGGTACAGATGCAAAAATCTGCAAAAATGCGGATGCCAGTTCGTTCCTGGAAAACCAAAACAATCCAAAAAGTATCCATCATTTACCTGCCCAAAGTGCGGCGCAAATATGTCCATCTTCAAACATCTCTCTGATGGCTTTCGCTTGCGATGCAATCGCTACAACGCCCAAGGAAACAAAAAATGTTCCCACAAAGTCAATGTACCGTTTCCTGGCAGAGCGTTTAAAGTAGCTAAAGATCCCATAGAAGCTATCAATCTCGAGAACTTGGCAGTACCATTCTCCTGGAACAAAATGGATTTCACAAAAGAAACAGTGTCCATCGTGGCGTTTCTGGCAGTAATCTGTGCCATCCCGGCTCCGCCAACGGCCATGATAATGGAGCAACTGTTTAATGTCGAAATCTCGCACGATACCATAACCCGCTGGAGCCATAAAACTGTCCTGAACATCCATAAAAATCTTGGCCCACTGAAAGTACCCTATTCACCGCATAAACGCCTGTTCACGGATGAAACCCAGTTTAAGATGAATGGCCAGAAACGATGGGTATGGGCCGGTAAGGAGTCAAAATTCGATTCCATACAGACCTTCTT
>JAABXR010000173.1:0-507 GCA_011776225.1 Phycisphaerae bacterium | reverse complement strand
GGCATATCCGGTATGTCGGATGGGATTGGGATCCGGTAAAAAGAGTCAATAACAATCGTCTCGAAAGACAATGGTCTGACTTCAAGACCGCAGCTCGACCCTTCAGGGGCTTCAAAAGTGAATTGGGCTTATGGTGTTTTACTGCTTCCAGAGTCTACAGGCATAACTACTTCATGCCGAACAGCAGGCTTGATGGCAAAACCCCTGCTGAAGCAGTTGGAAAGAAACTGCCATATTGCAATGACAAGCTCAAACTGATGATGAAGTTCCTCTGAACAGTATTTTCTTTAGGCTTTTAACTTTGTCCACTCAACCAATATGTCAAAGAGCTTAATATCTATATGCGCCGAGTTGGCTGATTCTCTGACTGAACAGCCAAAAACCTTTTGCTAAATTAACTTCTCGACGCTATACTCATTTCAAAGAGCGTAAGGCCCGTATCAAAGGCTTTATTCAATCAACGCTTTTCATTCTTCTTGCGACAGAACCCAAGATAGCCAAGCTACT
>JAABXR010000229.1:1119-1258 GCA_011776225.1 Phycisphaerae bacterium | reverse complement strand
TTACAAGTGAATTCAGGAAGATAAAGACATCGGGTCAGGTACTGCACGATCTGTTTGTCGAAGTTGAGCCTGATATAGTTTTGTTCGAGGTGGGCACATCTGCGGGCTGGATCTCGGACATTCTGCGGAGTCTTAAAAT
>JAABXR010000229.1:793-1047 GCA_011776225.1 Phycisphaerae bacterium | reverse complement strand
CCAATCATCCTGCGTGGAAATGGCGTAACAACACCAAAAAGACCGATCGCGAGGATGCTTACAGGCTTGTAACGATGTATCTGCACGGTACTTTTCCGACGGTACATATGCCGAGCAGGACAGTCAGGCAGAAACGGTCTCTAATAAGGTATCGACAATCGATTGTCAAAAGAGTGACTCAGTCTAAAAATACGATACGTTCAATATTACACAGTGCCGATATAAGTATGGCTGCAGGCAAAAGCGGGTGGACG
>JAABXR010000229.1:0-765 GCA_011776225.1 Phycisphaerae bacterium | reverse complement strand
CGGGTGGACGCAAAAATCCATTGAGAATTTACGCAGTCTTGCACTGGATTTTGACCAGGTAGATTCGGCAGATGAGCTTTGGAAGTGCCAGCTTCATATGGAGTTGGAAATACTTGAAAACTTAACCGGCAAGCTCAAGGAAGTAACCGGCGAACTCGACAGGCTTTCGGAGAAGGACGAGAAGGTTCAGCTGCTAAAAACGATTCCGGGTGTAGGTACGAGGGTGGCAGAAGCGGTGGTTGCGATAATTGACGATCCGGGCAGGTTTAAAAATGCCAAGCATGTAAGCAGTTATGCCGGTCTTGTTCCGCGATGTTATCAGTCGGGCCAAATGGAAAGGCTCGGACGTATTACCGGCACGGGCAATAAAATGATACGGGCGTTGCTTGTTGAGATCGGCTGGCTGGGTTTGCGGTATGAGTGGATGCGGCAGATCTATGACCGAGTCAGGCGAGGAACCAAGAGCAGAAGTAAGATAGCGATAGTTGCGTTGGCCAGGCATATACTTGTAAGGTGCTGGGCGATGCTCAGGGATAACAGCAGTTGGCAAGGTTCGAAGGCGGTGGCCGTAAAAAGCTGAACTTATTTTTCCTTTCGCCGGTGCTGTTGTGAGGGCAAAAGAAAAAATAAAGCGATATTTGTAATCGTTCTTTGATAAATTCAGATTTGATTGCCAGTGCAGAGCTCGGTTCGAGTCCTATGTTTCTGAACATGTCACGAAGAATGGGCCTGTACGTATTAGGTTTAATGGGCTGTACGATGAAA
>JAABXR010000281.1 GCA_011776225.1 Phycisphaerae bacterium | reverse complement strand
ATTTTGATTTTTACATTCCCTTCCCGTAGTGACCCCTTAAAAGCAAGACACATTTAAGCGGCAGCGAGGGTATCATACGCAGCCGCGACTTCATTCGGTGTTCTATAGTCCAGTGCAGAATGTATTCGTTCATTGTTATAATAATTCACATAGGCTTCAATTGCTGCTCTGGCCTCAGCAATCGTATCATAAACATTCGGCCAAATCTCTTCTTCCTTGACTGTACGAATGACTCTCTCAATATACGCATTATCATCAGGAGCATTGTAGCCGGTGTACTGGCCTTGTACGCCTGTCTTGCCCAGGTACTCAACAAACTTCTTCGAGCAGGGCTGAGAGCCGTTGTCACTTCTAAGCGTCAACTTCTTACATGCCGCTTTTGTCGTCAGATCTTCTGATTCCAACGCCATTCGCAACGCACCAACCCATTCACCGGCCCGACACCGTCTATCCAAAGTCCAGCCAACGATCTTACGAGTGTAGCAATCCGTCACCATAACTAAATACAAAGGCGTTAAGTCTGATAGCGCAAAACCGGTCATATCGATCTGCCAGCCGCGGTTCGGACCGACAGGTTTCATCTTCTCTAAACGCTTGGGACGAGCTGGTTTGTGCCATATCTTCGGCCGAGCCAAACCCATCTCGTGCATAATCTTCCGAATCGTCTTCTTGTTAATTATCAGGCCCTCTCGCCGAAGTAACGCCCAAATCCGACGATAACCAAACGTGCGATTGCGAGGCTTGTCGCACAAAGCTTGAACCCTGGAACGCACTAACGCATTGCCCGAAACGGGACAACGTTTCGGCTTGACGACTTTACTTTTCTCAGGCCCAACCCAGCGACCAACTGTCGAAGCCGGCTCTGTAAGAGCTCGGCCTAATCTGCGAACGCTTAGCCCTTCGTTCAAATAAACATTCTTTGCGATCATATGTGGCCTTCTTTTTTTTTGAGATAACGAATCACCAACGCCTGGTCGCCGGCAAGTTGCTCCAGGTCCACAACCTTTTTCCGTAGTCGCTCTACTTCGCCGGAAGGCCTGCCAGGTGGCTTGCCTATGCCGTTTCTAAGTAATTCCGTTGCCCTGTCTTTGAGTTTATAGGCGTAGGTACTGCCGATATCCCATTTTCGACAAACTTCCGATACAGACATTTTTCCAGACAACATATCCAACGCGATCTCCAACCTCTGTTCATCAGTAAATTTCGATGCTCTGGCCATCCTTGAGACTCCTTTCCGTAATTCACCGACGTGTAACTCCAGCAACCCTACGGGTTACTTCCGTTACACGTCTTTGATTATAATCCATACCCTATCAGGTG
>JAABXR010000056.1:297-1539 GCA_011776225.1 Phycisphaerae bacterium | reverse complement strand
TTCCGGCCATTCTTTCGGGTTCTTGCTTACAATGGTTATTTGCTTGTGGCCGTGTAGGTGAGTACATGGTTCAAATCTACACTTCCTACAACCCGGTAGAGGTATCTGCTTAATAAAACATTTCACTCCGGCGTCTTTGCACTGGTCACGCACGTATCTAATATCATCGAGAGAGCAAAGCCTTGCGCCCGGGCCGGATTCGCAGCCGATGATTATTTGCTTGATTAAATCGTAACCTCTGGCTGATTTATGATATACATTTCCGATAGAATCTATTTTCTTCTCACCCTTGCACCACAAGTTAAACGCCTCAGATAAATCTATCCTCTCCAGCAACGGCTCAAGACTCAAAAACCGAACCGCCGCCGGTATCTGCAACAGTGTCGGGATGTTCTTGTCGGCGTCGGCCTGGGTGCTAACTGACGTGCCGAGCCATAGGTTTGGCAGGGGCCAATCATCAATATCAACAGAACAATCTTCTTTGTAGGCTTTTGTCAAAGCTAAATCTGCCAATAATAAACCTGCTGGCCTTATTGATTTCTTACCATCATACACAACTCGAATACCGCCACCGTTTTCTGTTGCTGGTATTATGCTTCGTGCAAAATATTCGAGCATCCTTTCTGGCCTTTTTGTCAACACTTGAAAAGTGTGTTTATTTATACATAACGATAAGGCTATAATTTTCATTACTTCATCTATAAACCCGAACGGCACTTTCTTATGAAAAAGGTCTCCCATAAACTGAACGCCGATCCTTGACGGCTCTTGCTTTTTCAGGGGCGATTCAAGTTCTATGAGTACCGGTTTGCCGCCTGCGAAAGCGTCCCGGCGATCCTTCGAGATATTCGGGTTGTTCTTGTGCCGGTCGGCAAATTTAATGTGCCAGCAGTTCTTACAACCCTCAGCTATTGGAGTACACCGCATAGATAACGGATTCCACGTATAATCGAGGTATGGGATTTCTGTTTTGTTCATTTCTTCCCCGCAATCCTCCAATTTGGATTTGGGTCGGGGATAACAATCCCCAACTGCGTAGCCGCCCAATCCCTTATGTTTTCAAAAAACTGTGCCGCTTCCGTTGTCGTCATTTCGCTCAGTCTCTTGCTCTGCCCTAATTCGCCTACCCCTCCGCACGACTTCAGCAATATCTCGTGTATCATCTGTTTGTTCGGGGCTATCCCGCATATCGACCAACCCTTGTCTATCATTGCCTGGCGGATCATCGCTACTGCAAGGCCG
>JAABXR010000056.1:0-181 GCA_011776225.1 Phycisphaerae bacterium | reverse complement strand
CCCTCGCATTCGATTAATAGTCTCGTATATAGCTGCTCTGCGTCCGGGGGTAATATCCAGCGTCCGTTTTGTGCTACTCCGATTAGCTCTAACATCCTTGTTTCCTTTTATGTTCTTCAGACTCATTAGAACGTTATATCTTCGTCAGTTGGCGGCGGGCCGTTGTCCTCAACTTGTCCCT
>JAABXR010000321.1:303-1797 GCA_011776225.1 Phycisphaerae bacterium | reverse complement strand
GCCACTACGGACTAGTCACCACACTGCGCCAGATAAACACCTTTTTGGGATCGCCAGAGGGTATTCCAATTAATGTGCGAGATGCAGTCAATGTGTTTCAAACTCGTGTGTTCAAGTACTATCTTGTGTACACTCCGGTAGAATCTGGCGATCAATACATCTATAGCGCCGCATATGCCGGTGAATTAAAAGGGCATATAGTCTATGAACATCCGCCGTGGGACGACAACAGATACCAGTATGGCGTGCCAGACGTGGAATTGACTATTCCTTTGATTCCTCACTACAATTGCTCGTTATTCGCAGAAAAGCAGTTCATACCGCCAAACTATATTCCGCCGTGGGACGATCAAAACCTGCGATATGTACGTGGCGACATTGTCGAGTACGATGGTGATTTGTGGGTTGCCAGATATGATAACGATCCGATTGTGGCGAATCGGCCAGATAACGATCCCAATTTGTGGGAAAATATCGGCGACACGGTTGACACTGATTTGATGGTGTATGGCTGTTTAGAGGCTTCCTTCCAGTCAGAGGACAGCTTGTCTGCAATTTGGCAGGCACGCCGCACGTTCATAACATAATGTCTAAAGCCGTTGAACAATGGGCACCTTTTGTGGCCGCAAACATATCTCCGGAGCTAGTGCCGGTTATTCTTGCCATAATCGAAAACGAAAGTGGCGGACAAGCTGGGATTCCATCCTATGCGGCCACTAAGTTTCACGAGCAGATACCCAGTAGAAGCGGCGGCAGTGTTCTTGTTGATCGTGCCTATGGTTTGATGCAGGTTATTCCAGTCGTTTATCTGGATTACAATCGCAAACATACCGACAAAATCTACTGGGAGGATATTTCTGGCACCTCGAAAGCCGCTGGACAAGCTCAAATTAAGGCAGGTATTTGGACGTTTCTTAACAATGTGCGAGCGATTGAAGCGTTTACCGGCCAAAAACTGGTGTTAAATGGCCAGCTAAATTGGGATCTATTAAATCTTGTGCTTATTTCGTACGCATGGGGCATCGGTAGAGTACGAAAGAAGCTCACAGATTTAATTGAGCGCAATTTAGCGCCGACATTTGACAACATAAAATCACTCTGGCCAGAATTGGGGCTTCCAGCAAATCAGCCGCTTGTATATGCCGGTAGAATCTACAACAAAGCGCTCAAATACGGCGGTCAGGTATGGGAAGCGGTAGAGGAAACAGTGTCCCAATTTCCAGTCAAAGAAACAGCAGGAGGTGCCGCCCTGGCACTTGCCGTTGGGTTTATCCTCCTGCAAATGTTCAAGGCGAGGTAAAAAATGCCCAAAAAGAAAAAGTCACAAAAAACGAATCCGGAGGCGGCGGCAAGCGCCGAATCCGCAGATACCAGACAAAACAAACTGCAAACCTCACGAGAGGCACGTATCGCCGAAATAGAGGCGAAATATGCCAAGCGCAGTGCTGTGCTGGAAAATAACAATAAAGCGCTCACGCAGGAGATAGAAAAGCA
>JAABXR010000321.1:0-225 GCA_011776225.1 Phycisphaerae bacterium | reverse complement strand
TGGCTCGAGAGAAAGCCCACTTTGGATCTCAAAGCCTCGTTTATCCATGTGTTCAAACTCTCCGGAGATAAAACACTGCCCGGGACACTGGCTCCTATGGGAGTGATAGAGTCTATTCCGGACTCCATAGAAGCGGTTAAAAAAGCTGTTACAGACGAGTATGGAAGCGGCGATTATGTGCTACGTGGGATAAGCGAGAACGAAAAGACTGGCGAGCGCAGATTT
>JAABXR010000364.1:946-1219 GCA_011776225.1 Phycisphaerae bacterium | reverse complement strand
CAAAGCTTCGCAGGTCCTTTGACCAGTTCTGCTTGCCGGTCTTGGCATTGAAACAGGCGAAAATTCCGTTGCCGGACAGAAGGTACACTCTGCCGCTATCGATGGTAGGCGTTGACCGCGAACCAGGCCGGCTTCTTGTCCAGGCCTTGTCGACCGGTATTTTCCACTTGGGTTTTCCGTTCATGTCGAAGGCGAATAGAATTAGTTCATCGTCAACGTCGCCTGTTGTGTAAATCAGCCCTCCGCTGACTGAGACAGTTGAAAAACCACTGC
>JAABXR010000364.1:0-866 GCA_011776225.1 Phycisphaerae bacterium | reverse complement strand
GGAATCATCTGCCGTGGTAACTGAAGATAAAGATATTCCAAATGCAAAGAAGGTCATTACGAGTAAATGTTTCATTTTACTCATATCGGGCTCCTATCTCGAAGATTGAACTAAAACGACACTTTGATTGACTGGTTTGGCCTCCCCACGTAGAGTAGGCAACAATATTTATCCTAAGTTTATAATTTGATATACAAAGTTATTTAAAGGAATCTTTAGCCTGGAAGTTTAGCACATTTTTGTTGTCTGTGCAAGCCTTTTTGGAAGACGCCGACTACCTCGCTAACGGATTGAAACGCCGCTTAGAAGCCGCAAACCATCCCTAAATAGGTTGCATTACTCAGATTAAACTGATAATATTTCGTGGTATAATGCCGGTCTGCTATAGGCGGAAATGGTACGAAATGAGAAACATCCTGGCAAGAAAGGGGTGAGGAATTATGGAGCGGCAAATCAATCGTCGTACTTTTTTCAGCAGAACTGTCCTTGGTGGATTAGGTTTGTTGATTTTGAAAGACGGCCGGGCAGCTTTCAGTTATGAGGCAAATGAAAAGCTTAATATCGCGCTTATCGGCGTAGGCGGTCGCGGAACCTGGTTTGTGAGCACTATTCCAAAATTAGGCACGAATGTTGTGGCGATGTGCGATGTTAATGAACGAAAGGCCAGCGGCTCTTTCAAGGAAATCCCGAAAGCCAAAAAATATCACGACTTTCGTAAGATGCTGGAGGAGATGGATAAACAAATCGACGCGGTTGTCATCGCCACGCCCGACCATACTCATGCGGTCGCCTCGGCAACGGCAATTAAGATGGGTAAGCATGTCTTTTGCGAGAAGCCGCTAACTCACAACCTTCAGGAAGCGCGT
>JAABXR010000212.1:4401-6389 GCA_011776225.1 Phycisphaerae bacterium | reverse complement strand
TTGGGTTCGTTTTGGGTTCGTTTGGGTTCGTTTTTCCTAATTGACCAAGTGTCCAATTGATCGTAATTCATTGTAATAAAAGAGTATACGTTCGACTCGACTTTTCTGAAATTGGGTTCGTTTTGCATATTTTTGTTATTTTTTCGTACGTAATGTTTCGTACTTCCTATCTCGTTAGTTAAGAGTGAGTTAAAGTGTCTAAAGTGAGCTAAAGTTGGATTCTCGACGCTCATGATTGGTAACTGGTTATTGGTAAATTTTTATTGAACATATACTTAGTACCATTTATAAAAGAATAAAATTAGCTGGGCCTGTTGGCCAAAAGTCCTTGCTGCTCAACAGCATACGACGTGCGGTTCTCCGCCAAATCCGGCGCCTACCGGCGGTTTACGTTTGTCTTCCGGCAAACATACATGTATATTAACCGATTTCCAAGCATAAGTAAACAAAAAAATGTAAAAAATATTTGACCGCACCGCCGCAGGAACAGTGATTAATTCGCATTTTCCTTCTTCACCTACAACATAAGCGAATTCTTTTCTTAATACCCATGTCTTACTGTTAGGCAACGACGTAACTAAAAGATTTTCGGTAAACGCGCTCGTGAATCAGTACTCCTGATTGCACACTTATCTTATCGATTCCATATCTACTCAAACTTTTTTGAGTTAATCCAATCCAGTTTGAAGCAGGTCCAAAAGTCTGTGGCAAGCCCGTTTAAAATATAATCGTAAGGCAGCCACCCGTAACCCTCTTCGCCCCAATCTCTACCCCACGAGTTTCGAATCAGCAGTGCACCGGTTCTGTCATCATCAAACTTGTGGTTGTCCTTGTAACCTACAGCCAGCACGGCGTGCCCACCATCAAGCGTGTCGGTTGGTGATGGATACGGTATGTTGGCATCCCATCCAAATGATGAGTATGTCGAAAACCCAAACATGATGGCGTAGCCCTTACTGATAGCAGCTTTAATCGCAAGAAGAACGTTTTTAGTAGGTGTCCCCGGCGGGTCCAGTCGAAGATATTGTATAGCCTTGTAGTTAGAAGCGTATGCGTACAGAAACGCATCGGGCTGATCATCAAAAGTTTCAATATCATAGGGCCACCATTCCTCTGGGGGCATTCCGAACAAAACCAGCGCCTGCATCGTCGTTCGCAGGAACGCACCAGTATCCCCTTCCCATCCAAGAAGATTTCGGGTCACCTTATACAAGAACAGGCGGGATGCATCGATATGCTGCCCCGTTGCACGCCGCTCCATGTACTCGACCATCCCGGCCGCAGCATTGGCAGTGCACGATCCCAAATCTTCCTGGTCTTCAACGGGGGAGCAGAAACTACGGTTGTCCACGCTCTTCTTTAGTTTACTTTTCGACTTTATTACCTTTGTAATCGGAGTAGTGGCTCGGGAGTACAGATCTTGAGAATCACCAGACTCACGTCGAATCTTGGGACAGAGACAGGAAAGAGTTGTGTCGCGAAAATCCGGCACATCCCGCAACCAACCCATCCCCCTGTGCTGCCTGTCAGAAAACACATGTTGCCGTCCGAAGCGAACACCGCCCGATCTACCGAAACCACCACCTCTTGACCTCGCCGCTCGACCCGATTGACCCCCAATTCGATTCTCACCATCGTTTTTACCCGGCATAATTCACCTCTCTTTCTTCTCAATAAAATAATTAGTTTGCAATCCTTGTTTGCCTTACAATAAACCAACGATAATCCTTAAAATGATAAATCAACTACAACATAAGTCCACAAGCTTGGTAAAATACGCCTGTTATAACAATCAAATATTATTTATTATTGGTATCCGCCTTAACGTCCATTTGCCCCGAGGCATTTAATTTCAGGTTTACGTTAGCACCGGCCTTTTCCCCTTCCTTCACAATATCTATTAACTTGTCGATTTCTTTTGAATCTCCCCTGGCCGAAATAGTGAGAATCTTATTTGCCGCGTTTCGAGTAATCGTTATTGTAGTATC
>JAABXR010000212.1:0-4384 GCA_011776225.1 Phycisphaerae bacterium | reverse complement strand
CTGGTGCGTGAACCGTACAAAACCGGCTTTAATGCTGCCCTTTGTTGTAATCAAATCAATTTGAAGTTCTTTGGACATCCGTGTTTTAACCATGGCTGATCTTTTGGCTGCTTCAGCAACCCCTTTGTTAGCTTTAGCAATTGCCAAATCAGTCTTAGCAGAGGTTAAATCATCCTCTGCCTGTTTCTTTATCTTTATTGCGGCTTGGTCTGAAGGATCCTTTTGTAAAATCTCGTTAGCATCATAGATCTTTTTCTGAGCATCATTAATTTTCTTATTTGCTTTAGCAATATCCAACTCATCTTCGGCAATTTGTTTTTCTGCCAAGGCGGCAGCTGCATCCGGCCTTGGTGTCCAGCCGGAGGAAGTGATAATTGATATTGTATCTGCCACAACTTTAATTTCACAAGGTTGGCCTTCTATATTCGCTCCTACAACCTGCCCCTCAAAATTCTTCCCTTTAATTACATAAGTGCTCGGCGCATCAAACCAGCGTATAAAAACGTGATTCGGTTCATTAACTTTCGGTACCCTCTTAACAGGTTTTCCAACCAGAAATTCCATGGGAAGATATTGAGCGGAGTAAGTACCTAATATCTGATCGCTCAATAGTTCGACGCGATTATCTACATACTTTATACAATAATTTATATCATCAATATTTGTTTTTTTCACAGGTATAATTTTTTCTGTTTCTTTAATATAACTGTCCAACCACTCCAGACGCCTGGTTTCAGTCAGTTCATTTCCCCATAGCTTGTCCCAAAGAGATACTTCCTTATTCGGTAGCCAATTTGTAGTTTGGTGAAATTCAATCGTGGGCTCGTACGCAATAATCCGGGCCATACCGTTAGGATCCCATTTGATTCTTCCATTTCCTTTTCTCTCGAAATCAAAAGCTAATTTCAAATCATCGGTATCAAAACCAACAATAACAGCCACTGGAAAAGTCTGATTTTCAAGCACATACCCAGGTGTTTTATCCAATGCGGCGTCATCCCTGATGGCTTTTAGTCTTGGCCTTATACGAAAACCAAAGTGTCGACCACTGCTGAACGATGTTATCGCTGCATAGGAGGTGCGTGTCTGGGTGTCCTGCTCAAGTTTCCTTGCCCAATTATCAAAAACCTCAGCTTGTCCTTTAAATCCTGCATAAGATAAAGCTGCGGATATTTTCATAGCAGAAAAGGTTTGATTTCGAATGCTGGAAGATAGATCCAGCGCATCGACATCGGTCATAGGCGATACCGCTGCTGCAAGTGGTGTGAACTCTTCTCTGAATACTTTTTGATACCTTTGTAAAATATGTTTATCAATGTATTGTTTTTCAGATAGATTACATTTATCCCACTTTATCCTCTTCTTGTTAATTACCTTCTTAATCAGTTTGAGTAGTTCTGTATCACCCTTATCACCCTTGCTTTCTTCAACTTTCTCGATTTTTTCCAGCAAATTTCTTCGCGCGATGTCATAATTGTAGCAGCAGGCCACAGACAATTCCCCGGTGTACCCCTCCCTGGTTACATAGCCGGGAGTAATCGAAACCATAGAGACTCCGAAGAGCATAAGCTTGTCTTTGAATCGGGCAGTCCTGGCCGGATTTCCCAGAAGCGTAAAAATAGCTTCGGTAACCGTATCACCTGCCGCAGTGTTAATGGCCGAACGATTCGAAATCTTCAAATCAGGTGTTCCTTCCAGAAGGGCGAGAAATCCCGTCATGTTTTTTCTACCTTCCCCACCGGGCGGAGTAGTGTCATGGGATGTTTGAGATGGAGTGGAAGTGGGAAATTCCGAGAAGGCTATAGAATCCTCACCTGCTCGAATTTTGGCGGCTTTGGCTCTAGCTTCCAGAATTTGCTCTTCGGTGGCATCATCAGGCAGTGCAGCGATTACTTTTTGGGCCTCAAGGTCACGAGCTTCGCTAAGAAGTTTATTCCGGGCATCGAGGGCGGCAACTTCCTGTTCATATTGTTTGAGTATGGCGTTATAAGCAGCCAAAGCTGAAATATCTGCCTGCATCGTTAAATCAACGCCGGTATCTTTTATGAACTGAGATGAACTGGCCATTTTTCCCTGTACAATATTTCGTGCATCGTTGTAGTAGTCATCTGGGCCGGTTTTTAATGTAAAATCGAACGGGCCCGGCTGGTCTTTTTTAGATTCGACCAGAATCGGCTCGGAGAGCGAAATGGTGCCAAACTTTTCACGTCCTTTGGCCATTTGATCCAATTCGTCGCCAAGTTTGTTGACCCAACTGGGTTGACAACCGCATATACCTACCAACAACGGTAATGCTATGACTAATTTCCAGACATGTTTGAATTTGATATCGTGTATTACGGTCTTTATATCTTCAACTTTTACCATTTTTTGTACTCCCTTCAAAAGCTGCGTCTAACTTCAGGTCAGACCGCCTAACAAATTCCTCAGCGTATTCCAATCAAAGCCACATCTATAATATAGCCGTAGTAAAGGGTGTTAATGTTGATGGAAAAAAATAAAAAAAGTTACCGGTCGACAGATTTTATTTGACAGATTTAAACGGCGTTGTTTATGAGAAAATCCCTGTTATCATTCAAGCTTTTATGGTGAGAGAATAACAGAGAAAGAGAGAAGGAAAAGGGAAAAGTGAAAAAGCGTAGAATTCCTACCGGAGCCCCCCCCAAAAAGGAGGGTAGGGGCAGGCCGCGATTCGCATCGTAAAGTGTCACGTAGGCCCGTTAGGGCCTGAGTGAATAAAGATAGTGCGAACCGCAGGTAGAAATGCGGTATTAACCATCCCCAAACAAAGTTCGAGGCTGCCACGCGGAAGAAATGATAGTTGATTAATTTTTGGAGATTCTTCCCCCGCACTACATTGAGTGCAGGGCTAAAGGTTACCTGCGCTCGTGATGGTATTGTAGGGAATCAGTCAATAAACCTATTCCTGATTATTTTATCCAGTTTTGTGCAAATCCGGCGAAGTCGGCAAGGTTGACAATTCCGTCACTGTTAAAGTCGACGTGAATCGAGCCTTCACGGCCGGACAAAAGCCATCTATGAGCAATTCTGGTGAACACCTTAAAGTCGTGGGGTATGCTGACGGTTGCGCTTCTGACTGTTACGTTATCACAATCATCGACCGCCTGATATGTGATTGTGTAAATCCTGCCGCTATTGGCCCCGCTTCGCTCGGACCTTACATAGATTCGGCCGTCCTCGTCTACCTCGATATCACCGGTAGTGTGGCCGTCGCCGACGGCGTTGTCATCCTCACTCATTACTATTTTGACCAGAGAAACCTGCGGCTGGGGGTCACATTCGTCACTGACCTTCCAATCAGGTGTAATCTCGACCATCTTATGGCTCGGGGGCCACAGTGTCGTTGGGCTTACGGAAAACTCAAACCGGGGCGGAGTCGTATCCACGACCTTTATCACCTGCACACAGCTCAAAATGTTATTACAATCGTCTGTGGCCATCCATGTACGTTCAATGGTTTTGGTATAACCACAACCGGGGATAATTGTGTCTTCGAACCTGATGGTTACATCTCCACAAATATCAGAGGCAGTTGCTTTACCGGTTGCACCCGGTGTCGTGTCAGCGGGGTATTCGAGCGTTACATCCTCAGGACAGACAATTAACGGCGGGATGATGTCAACGATGGTGAACGCGGCCGGGGATGTGGTGGCTTTGTTGCCGTATTGATCCTCAGCCGTCCAGGTCACTGTTGTCGAACCGGTTGCACCGCAGCTATTGACGATTCCCATAAAGTCGTTAGTAATCGTCACATCTGAACACTTATCGACGGCAGTTGCACAAGCCAGCCAGGCATTGAGCTGTTCCAGGTTATAGCCGCCATCACAGGCGACTGCTAAATCCTGCGGGATGTTGGTGAATTCGGGCGGAGTCGTATCCTGAACAATGATTTTTACCTCGTTGGAATCAAATGCACCCGCCCTATCGATTACGTCGAGGACAATAATATGGGTACCGAATGTGAGGTTGCAGTCTATAATCCTGCCGGTTCCAAGGAAGACATCGGCGTTCGGATCACAGGGGTCGATTTCGAACCAGTTAAACTCTTTTATATCGTCAGTCGTACCCGGCGTGGAATCGGCGTCACTTGAGGCGGAGCCATCGAGGGTGACGGTTGCTCCCCAAGGGGCCTGTGCCTCGACAGTTCTATCCCGGCCGGCGTCGGCGACGGGTATGTGATTGAACTCGTAAGGGCCCATGTCTATTCGGGGGCCGATTACGCGGGGCTTTCCTTCAAGGTCTGTTTCGTTAGGTCCGGCGATGTAATTCGGGTCGCCTGTGTTTACGCATGGCGAATCGGGGAGCAGATGATAGTCGGGCCTGTTGACATCGGGATAATCGTGGCCGCTCATGCCGTTTTGAT
>JAABXR010000042.1:955-1168 GCA_011776225.1 Phycisphaerae bacterium | reverse complement strand
AAGAAACTGGCGGAGAAGGGGTACCTATGAGTATTGAAGTATTGAGGGAATACCTTATCAAACACGCCCCCAAGCCCAAGAAACCAGCACCTTGCCCGATCTACTACAAGAATATCAATGTAAAGGGCTGGCAATCTTTTTGTCCCGGCGACCTATGCCAGCTCGCCGCCACCGAGGGAAAAGCTATCTGCGGGTACCAGGAGAATTACCACG
>JAABXR010000042.1:624-788 GCA_011776225.1 Phycisphaerae bacterium | reverse complement strand
AGATTGGGTTGAGTATACCGCGGCAATCGAGTTCGACGTGAACGTGATGAAGGATGACATCGGACTCAATGATATACCAAGAATATACGAGGAGGCGCTTTCATGAGCCCGCATATCGTTGTATCCGAACACGCGCACAAGACCATCGGCCAAATGGCTCTGGA
>JAABXR010000042.1:223-603 GCA_011776225.1 Phycisphaerae bacterium | reverse complement strand
ACTCGAGGTAATCGTTAATTATTTCTGCAACGAGCTTACCGACCACGGCGCCGAGTGGGACGAAAACGACTTCGACATCCACGGGGCCGCCAAGCAACTGCTGGACACCATAACGGGCATGCTGTAGGCGGCAATTTCTTTTTTTCCAAAAAATTTTTAAATAATATTATTTATTGTTATCTTACCAATGAAAAAATTAGCTACTTTTAATATAGATTCGGAAACCCTCGAAAACTTCAAGCAGAAGGCAAGGAGGGACTCCATTAACATGTCCCTGTTTGTCGAAAATCGCATGAAGGATTTCCTGGAGGGTACTACCGTTGCGTCTAAACAAGGTTAATTACATCAACGACCCCCGACTCATCGAAAAAGACCGGGCA
>JAABXR010000042.1:0-168 GCA_011776225.1 Phycisphaerae bacterium | reverse complement strand
ACCGGGCATCCATACAGCTCCTGGTCGGCGCGTGGAAAAATGGTAAAATCAATTATACTACCACGTGGAACGATGAATTTGATAATAGTAAACCATATTTCGTCGTGCTCATGAAGGGCCAACTCCTTATAGACGCCGACGTGATCACCAAAGCCAAGCTTGAAGCCG
>JAABXR010000397.1:2838-3121 GCA_011776225.1 Phycisphaerae bacterium | reverse complement strand
AGAGAATTCTGTCATGCACACTACGTTGTTAGCACAGGAGATGCAAAGTATAATTGTTTTATAGAATTTGTAGCGTCAATCAGGAGAAAACTATGGATTATGGAAAGAGAGACAAAATTGTCTGATAGTGAAGTAAATGAATATTAGTTGTCGTAACAAATGTGAGAAATAACATCTTTTTATATACTGGCAATATTTTATTCAAATAAGTAGGACAATGGTTAAGAAACACACTATTGCAATAATAATTACAACCATAATTTTGACCTTAAGTATTTCATTT
>JAABXR010000397.1:2583-2748 GCA_011776225.1 Phycisphaerae bacterium | reverse complement strand
GTTACAGACTATAGGTGAGCGAATCGAAATCTATCAAAATGAAAATAGTGGTCGAAATCCACCATCCCTTAACGTTATAAATCATTTGTCACAAGCCGAATTGTATCAGTTAGCCAATGTATACGATGCTAACAAATACGAAGGGGGTGAATGCTCATACGTTTA
>JAABXR010000397.1:0-2443 GCA_011776225.1 Phycisphaerae bacterium | reverse complement strand
TCAGCAAAGAGGAATATGATGATTTCTGTAAAAGAGTACTAGGAACTTACGACCCCAATATAGAAATACACGTGAAGGGATGGAAAGACACACAAACTTATATTGTTAGGGCTGATTTCTATACCGAAGAACAGTACCGAACAGTATGCAGGGCCATATTGAACGACTATAACTCCGTAGATATCGAGTTAGAAATACTTAAAAAAGCACTAACTGATGGTGTTTGGATGAGTATAGCCTGTATTGAAGAGAAACATGTAGAAAAAATATACGCAGAGGATTTTCTCAACATAATATCTGCTGACAACAAGATTCGTCAAGAACTCGGTTTACCTAAAAAATCCTTTTAGAATGAACAGCATAACCGAAGAATCATATCTTCTACTTTTTGAAGTAGAAATGACCAGAAAATCATTTGATTTCAAATTCTTTGGCAGGGGTGAGGAAATAAAGCCATTTTGCGATGAGTTTTTGTTTTAAGATTGAGGTAGCGGCTCGGCCGTAAAGGTCCAACTGGCGGCGATAGAACTCGGCGCGCTTGGGGACTTCGCCGGTAGTTATCCTGTCGGTCTTGAAGTCTATTATGAGCAGGCCCCGCGGAGTTTTAATCAGCATATCAATTATGCCCTGAACGATAATCGTATCTCGTATGTCGTATGTAGTATATCGGCTCCGATCATCCCCAAAGCCTTCGGCTTTGAGGCTGCCACCCTGTTGCTCGTCGCTCGAATCAGGTAACTCGGAGGCGGGGAGGGCAAAAGTGAAAGGCCATTCCCGGCTAACATTGTTTTCATCATCAAGGACCATCCGGCCCAAGTCACTTAGGAAAAAGTTCAGTATCGATTGTGTATCTATATGGGCTGCGACGGCCCTGCTTATCGCGTTATCGGCCAAGAGTTCTTCTTTTATATCTTCGATTGCTTCAGCAGTTACCGGCCGGGCCAAATCAAGATGAGAAATTACAAGGTGGGTAGCGGTGCCGATTAGCCGGGCTTCGACGGTTTCGGGCGGCTCAATCTCGGCAACCATGACAGCTTTTGGCTGGCGCTGCAACGCCGCGGAATAATCGATTTTTACGTATTCGTCACTGTGGTGTGTCAAGGCCGTGACGGATTGTTTTGCAGGCTGTATCGGAGCATCAGCAAATTCATATTGCCAGGTGAGGGACTTTTTGACCTGTGATAATAACTTCCCTTGCGGTCGTTTTTTGAGATTCTTCGCTCCGCTGGCGCTACGCTCAGAATGACGGGCGATTGGGTCAGAGCGGGGCGATTTAGAGCCCTTTAGTTTTAGGATATAACCAGCCAGTTTCTCAAGCTCCTCTGCTCCGTAAAGTCTAAATCCGAATAAATTGTTGTCATCAGCGCTTACCGCCAAACCGGTTTCGAAGGCTTCGTGCAAGGCTTTTTGATCGGAGAGTCCATAGAGAATCCACTCGAGAGGACTTTTGCAGCGGCGGAGCTGCCAAACGGGGACAGGTTCGGGGCCGGAGAGGAAGCCATTGCAAACAAGGTCCCTGCAATGTTTTTGCTTTTCGGAGGCACTTAAAATCAGCCGGTCTTTTGCCCGCGTTGTGGCAACGTAAAGGATACGCATCTCTTCGGCCATTGTTGTTGAGAGTTTGTTCTCGGCGATAACCTGGTGGGCAAGCGAGCGGAGCTTTGTGTTTGATTTACGGTCGATAATCTGTAACCCTAATGTATCATCGGCATCGGCGAGGAAATCGGCGTAAATATCCCTTTTATTAAACCGGCTGTCCAATTCAGCGAGAAAGACGACCGGAAATTCAAGCCCTTTGCTCTTATGCACACTTAAAATACGTACGGCATTACCAGCGGCGGCGTCCGGCTCAGCAGGCGCCCAATCCTGGCCCACTTCCTGAAGCTTTTCGATAAACTCAACAAAGCGAGTAAGTGACAGGTTGCCCGCACTGCCGGCAAAACCTTCAAACTGGATCGCCCTGTCGTGGAGTTTGAGAAGGTTGGCACGCCGGGCCTGGCCGTTTGGCAGCGCGGAAACAAATGACAGAAATCCGGTCTGCCGATAGATTTGCCATATCAAATCAGCAAGGCTCCCACGCCTGGCAACCGTCCTCCATCGCTCAATTACGTCCATTATCACTCTGAGCCTTTCGGTGAGTTTGACGTCCTTTCCGTTGTTACAGTACTCGACTACGCTGTTGTAGAAGTTTTTATCGTGCTCATTTGTTTTGTTATGGATTCTTATTTTCGCCAATTCAGTATCGGTAATTTTAAAAAACGGGCTTCTTAATACAGCCGCGAGTTCGATATCGCGCTGGGGATTGTCGAGAACTTTGAGCAACGCCAAACAATCGCTGATTTCAGTAGCCTCAAAATATCCAGCGGTGGCCTCACAGCTTACAGGAACACCTGATAATCTGAGCACCTGGACATAGTCGTTGGCCTTTTTGGCCATCGAACGC
>JAABXR010000073.1:1538-1761 GCA_011776225.1 Phycisphaerae bacterium | reverse complement strand
GCGAAAAATCGGAGAGACCGCACGCTTTGTTGACAGCTTCTACAATGTGACAAGCGCCAGCGGGTGGCGCATTGTCGAGCAGCAAATTGACCTGCAAAGATGCGTAATAGACATAGAGCTTGACGAAGCAACCGTTTTAAATGCGTTTTATTTAGACGTTTCAAACTTAGACGGCAACGAATATTTACTATAATTTACAGGGTTAGATAAATGGCCGATTGGA
>JAABXR010000073.1:707-1487 GCA_011776225.1 Phycisphaerae bacterium | reverse complement strand
GCGCCAAAGCATGAAATGTCTGCTTTTGAAAATTTCACTATTATTTTCGATCAGTGGAGCTATCTTGGCAACAGCAGTGCCATAATAAGAACAACGGCGGATTCGTTTACTGCGGTTTACAAGGGATATTTCATTGTGCCGCCAAACCCGTCTTATATCGCAGCAGCCATAAATTTCAGGGCAAGCGATACCAGCGGCGATGCGCGGGTTAGGCTTAGTATTGACGGTCAATCCCAAACCAGCAGTGAGGGGGGCCAAACCACCAACACCTATATTTGGCACAAAACAGATGGTCTTGATATAAGCAGTTTCGGGGTGGGCAGCATATACAACTTTGACATTGAGGCACGGGAAGATAACGGACCCTATTACTGCGATGTAAGACACATACTTGTCTATAACGTGAATTCAACAGGCTATTAATTGAAAGCTTGAAATGAGAAGAGATAAAAAAAAATGGAAACCATAGAAACAGATAAACTATATGCAGTTGTACCCTGCGATGATCCTTCTCCGGTAGCTTACATGAATGTATTTGAGCGGGGCGATATTTGGATGAAGATACAAGGTTGCGATGATTGCGCTCTGGAAACCAAGGCTCTGTGCTGTAACAAGTGTCCTGTTTTCACTGGCACTGGGTGTAATTTCCATGAGAGTGAAAAATACTCAACAAATAAGCCTTTTCAGTGTGTAGTCAAGCCGACACCGGACCAGGGTAAAGATGGTTGTAAGCTAGAGTACAAGTGCATCAAAGGATCGCTGAAGGGTAAAATAAGAAGG
>JAABXR010000073.1:275-698 GCA_011776225.1 Phycisphaerae bacterium | reverse complement strand
TATAAATGTCTGATCCAGCATATACCAATCAGTATGCGTTTAATGTCGGTGACGATGACAATACCGACCCTGATTCAGTTACGTTTGACGGCTGCAACACGAAGCGCACTGGCGTTGCCGCAAACGACAAGTTCCATATTCGTTTTGGCATAGAGAACACGGGCGGTAAAGACACATCTAGTGTTTCCTGGCGAGTTCACTACAACACGACCAATTCGTTTTCTACGGCTACACAGATAACGACAAGCACTGATAATGATTTTGTGATGGCAGGGGGGCAGCCTGACAATAATGCCAACACAGACACTACGGTGTGTACCGGCACCGGCAGCAGAGTCAATGGAAGATATTTTGAAGATCCATCAACTGAATGTGTCGCGTTTAAAGTCGGCGACGGCCAATTTGTGGAACTTCAGGCATGTG
>JAABXR010000073.1:0-213 GCA_011776225.1 Phycisphaerae bacterium | reverse complement strand
GGGCTTGACAATTACGCACAGACCAACGCCATACAAAGTGCTTCCGCTGGAACGAATGTCGCAGTAAATAAGCAAAATCTTACCCTAACGCTAAATTCTGCAACTGTCAGCACTGGTAGCAGCATTGCAGTAAATAAACAAACCTTAACTTTAACTGTCAATGCCGCAACTGCTGAAGCTAGTATTGACGCCGATGTTCCCGTCAATAAACAG
>JAABXR010000333.1 GCA_011776225.1 Phycisphaerae bacterium | reverse complement strand
TACCCGAAGGATACTCAATCAAATCACCTGAAATCACAGCACCATCATAGGGATAGTCGCACTGGGCCTCTCCGCGTATAGTCGTAAATTCCCAAATACCACTCGGGAACCTGTCGACACCATTGACCTCAACAACCTCCCAGTAGTAAGTGGTGCTTGCAACAAGGTCTCCGGGCGGGTCATACAACGCTGGATTTATCGGAAGTATCACAATGTCGGCAACCTTTGGCAGGGCACAGGGGTCGGTGCCGAAGTAAACCTCTTCCTGAACGGCACCTTCTCCGCGATTCCATGTAAGGTTTGCATCAACGGGGACATCCACCGCATGATTAGCCGGGCTCGGCCCGGAGGCTTCACGTCCTCCTTTACCGTCCCGAACATCCTCAATCTCCTCCTGCGTCAGCACTCTTTTGTAAATCCTGACGTCATCAATAAGGCCGTCCCAGCCGGAGGTGGCGCTTTGATCCTTACCGCCCCTGCCGACTATAAAGGTCGTATTTTCACTTGAAGTGCCGCCCGTATTCGCATTGTTGCGGCCCGTCGGGGTGTCCTCCACTCCGTTAACGTAAAACCTTATCAACCCGCCGCTGCTCCAGGTCATTAAATAATGCGTCCAGTCTGTGTTCTGGAGACCCGCGGAACTCTCTAATTGCTGTCCGTCGGCGCCAGGCATGTCGCTGGATGATACCGCCATCTTGAGCACGTCGTCGCCACCGAAACTCGCTCCGGCCGAGTCATAACGCATCGTTACCGACCTGTCACCGCCGACGGGTACGAGACCAATGAGGAATCCCTTGTCCGTATTAATCACGCGGGACTTCACCCATGCACAGACGGTAAACGCGGTCTGACCATTGAGGTAGTTCTCGCCGTCTGCGTCCTCCACGTAGTCACCGGAGCCGTCGAAATCCAGACAACCGCCATACTGGCCTGCAGCCGTCCACTGCGGATCGCCCATTAGAACACCGTCGTTTCCATAATCGCTGGAATCATAGGCGATGGTGCCGGCTGTCTCGTCGAACTTGTACCAGACGAGAAGGTCCGGATCGGCTGCTTCGGCAATGCTCGACAGAAACAGAGCCAAAGCAAAACAAAATAAGAAAAGGAAATTTTTAGACATGATAGTCCTCCTTCAAAAAAGGTAATATAACTGTTTTTCAGCTACACGCTAAAAACATATGATTACTTTAACCAGGTGCCGAAAACCCTCGTCCACGGTGCATATCATACGAGTTCCAAACAACCTCCTACGAACGAAACTATATAATTAACCCACAAAGGAAAAACAAAACGTAAATTTTTCCCATCTTTTTACTTGAGGACCCATAAAATAAGCTATTATAAAGGGCCCCAAAGCTCTATAATATATTTAGATTACTAAATTTTACCCGACATTGTCAACATTTTTTTTCATTTTATGGGTCTGTCACTTCGTTTTTTCTCGTTATTTTAGATAAAATTAATATCAAAAACGTCAAAAAATACAGAGTTTTATCGGTAGAAAGTCCTATTTCCTGCTCACGTCAACCTGTATCATCAGGAACCAAATCGAGTTTTTCAAAAGTTTTGTGATATCCTGATTCCCAACGTTATTTCCCTCAAAAACAACCGGGGCCTATACCGAATCAATCAGTATAGGCCCCGAATTGATACAAAGCCAAAGGACTAACTTATGCTAACACCGATTATGGTGCCGGCCAGAG
>JAABXR010000361.1:736-1273 GCA_011776225.1 Phycisphaerae bacterium | reverse complement strand
TCAGCAAGTCTATCAAGGGCAGATTTGAAGGCAATCGTCACATCCGGCTTCCTTTTTTTCAATGTATGCAAAACCGTCATAAGAATCTCTCGAGTTTTGGCTCCAGCATCAGATTGAGAGCCAAAACTGATTTTCCTGGCAATAACCAGCGGACGCAGTTGCCTCTCGGCCAGATTATTATCCGCAGGAATGTTACGATCTTCTGCCCAATGATATAATCGGTCGGCCTTTTCACGAAATATATCCTGGATTTTCTGAATGGCCGGATGTCTGGCCTGACTATTGGTGATGTTAATAATTTCGTTCTTGATTTTAGCTGCCTGCCGTTTGAATTGTTTGTCTGTAATATCCAACGTCCGAAGGCTTATTGCGTTGGCCAACTGCGGCGCCAATGCCTCAACAAAAGATTTGATTTCTGCATTTTCAGGAAAGTCCTTTTCTAAATCTTTGACAGTTCGCAGCAGATGAGCATAACAATACTGAATCGAGCAAGGCATTTTGTTATAGCCATTATAGCGGTCCACTACTAAAACTCCT
>JAABXR010000361.1:312-694 GCA_011776225.1 Phycisphaerae bacterium | reverse complement strand
TTCGCCGAACACTTCTGTCGGTACACTCGCAGAACGACTCTTGCGGACTCTGAAAATACTAATTTTAGGTGTACAAAACAGCCATGCATAGCCATTGTTGCCATCTGTTCGCCAACCTGTCTCATCAGCATGTTTGACCAAAGAGTCTCGATAAGCCTCTATCAATGCATTTGGAACATCTTTCAATCTTTTCGACAATTGGTGCATTGCATCAATTATGCTGCTGTAACCAATGCCTGTCTGCTTTTCAATCTGGCCTAATGTGTTGCCGTAAATATAATGCTGAACAGCCACATACGCCAAAAGTTGATTCGAGTATAAGCACCTGGCAAGAACACCTGGCGGCCTGGCACTGATGAGCTTATCGCATCTGGGACAACGT
>JAABXR010000361.1:0-294 GCA_011776225.1 Phycisphaerae bacterium | reverse complement strand
TTTGATCGGCTGACAGTCTATTACGGTTCTGGCTTTAGTGCCTTTTTGTTCGAGGGTGCTTCCGCAATCCGGGCAAATATTGCCAATAGGTATTTTCTCTACCTTGTCTGCATCTTCTTCACGAATACTTGCCCGGCCATGTCCTTGATGACCTACCTTGCCGCCTCCCCGATTGCGGTGCTGTTCTTTCTTGCTGTTGGGCTTAATCGGGAGCTTTGAAGATGGAGTGGATGAGCCGAAAAAGCCCTCCTTAGCTGTTCTTTCCTGGTAACGTAACTTGCTCTTGAGAGAAGC
>JAABXR010000094.1:790-5324 GCA_011776225.1 Phycisphaerae bacterium | reverse complement strand
GAATGCGATCCCTCGCTCAAAAAACGTTTTTCTGCCTGTCTGGATGCCTGCGGATTCAGGTCCCAGACAGATGCGCTCTTGACGCTTGCCCGTGATTTCGTAGCGGGCAGGATTTTATATAGAGGCGGCGTGCTGGTTTGTCAACAAAAAAATATTCTGTCTGACTTCTCTGAGGGGCAGGGAAGCCCCACAGCCGCCGTAGAACCGTCGAACGCAAATCCGGCAATGGTACCGGATGGGTCATAGCTCTTTTTGGCCGTTGTACGGCGGCCTGGACAAGTAAATAATAAATGTGGCGAAGGCTTGACTGGCGATGCTCATAACCTTATAATTCCGGTTCGGCTATGGCCGGACCGTGAAAGGAGTTGATTATGATACACCGGCCAGTTAATTTAAGCGTTCTCATCGGAGAGCATTTAGCCAAGAATCGCAGGTTGAAGTGGGCCACGCGATACCACCGTCAAAGGGCATGGAGGCTGTTAATTGAGGCGACAGGAGATATGGATATATCAGAGTTTGCTTATAGTGATGCAGAGGACTTTGTTGAATATTTATACTCCAAAGACCTCGAAGTAAACAGTATAAGGTCTTACATAAAGACGGTGAGGCCCGTCTTTCGGTGGGCGTGGCGACGAGGGTACAGGGAAGGTGATCCGTTCGACGGCCTGAAACTTCCGAAAAGTCCCAAGTATGAAATCAGAGTTTACAGTGAGGCCGAACTGCGTGACATGCTTGCAAGTGCCCCTAACGATATGTGGCAGGCAAGGATAATGACGGCAAACACGGCGGGGCTTCGCAAAGGCGAAATCCTCAATCTCACTGTAAAAGATGTGAATTTTGAAGAGGACTATATATCGGTTCAGGCCAAAAAGAATACATCTGAGACGTGGCCCTGGACTCCGAAATCTTACGAAGTCCGGCGTGTCCCCTTAACCGACGAACTTGCGAACCTCTACTCCCAAATCCTTGCAGAGCTGCCACCGGGTTATCCTTATCTGATGTTGACCGAACAAAGGTATTGGTGGTTGCAGCGGTTAAGGCGGCAGGGGGAAATGACGGAGCGGATGATGCTCAACCCGGACGAGAACTTTTCCAAACCGTTTCAGAAGATTTTAAGAACCGCAGAAATAAGTGATGGCTGCTTCCACGATTTGCGGAGAACAGCCATCACTCGTTGGTCTAATAATCTGCCGCCCCAAGATACACAAGCCTTAGCGGGTCACGCAGATATTAAGACCACACTAACCTATTACTCGGCAGTTTCGAGTAACTTACTCGAAAGAGCGAGGTCACTCGGGGCGACTGGACTTGAACCAGCGACCTCTTGACCCCCAGATAAACTGGGAAGACAATAGTAATAGTTAAACGGCTCGGCCATAGCCACATTATACAATATTTAATCTGCCAATCAACTCCTCAGGTGCTGGCGGGTAATCACGTAAGACCACTCACACAACCGTTTGCACCTACAATCTAAAGGGCCGGGCCCCCTCTCCTCTTCTCCATTGTCCGGCCCTCTTGAAGATGAAGATAAAGCTTCTTTGCTTTGTCATCACCCTCCTCCGGAATCGGAGCTGTTAATTTAAATTAGCAGCTCCATTCTATTGAAAATCAATGCGGGGTAGAGCAATCAGGCAGCTCATCGGGTTCATAACCCGGAGGTTACAGGTTCGAATCCTGTCCCCGCTATTTATTAAACTTAAACAGGGAGAAAATAATGGCTGAAATAACAATCACAATCAAAGACGTGGGCGACGAGGTCGAAGTCGAATCTAAAGGCGATACCTCTGAGGTAGAGACCAAGGCCCAAAAATTGGCACAAATCCTGATGGCCCTCGCAAGGTTTTACGTGGAAGAAAAATGAAACTCATAACAAAAATCATAGTAAAAACAGCCGTACTGCTATTTTGGGTTCTTTGTACTTTGGTGTGGATCCTTTTGATAGCACTCTGTCCGAAGTACTGGATCGAAGAGAGCGGCTGCAATCGTTTTATTTAAGGGAGTGTCCCCCCATAAAGGCAGGGAGGCCGCAATGCAAGTCAATAAGTACGATTTATTGTTACGCAAAACACACCTATCCTGGAAGCTGCCTCCGCTTCGATTAACTCGTTTAGGTCCCCTCGATCTGGAAGACCACCTGCTGCACCTGCAGGCTTTAGGTGTAAATCAGCGTGAAAAGGAACAATACTGGTCGAGATTTATTCGGATGTATAACTGGAACTGATAAAAAAATGGCGGTACAGGAAACCAGTAAGATCGCATTGGAAAAACTCAAAGAGAGCCCGGTAACACAGGATATTTTTAAGGCGATCCTCGACATCGGCCCCACTCATAACAACCGCATCCTCGAATATCTTATCCAGAAAGAAAAACAGAAACCACGACGAGAAAGGCGTAAATGGGAGATCAGCTACATCACCGGGAGAGTCCACGATTTAATTCATAAGCACTGCCTTGTCCGGGATATCGGACCTCACAGGGGAATATGGCACGGCAAATCCAAAACCTATCATATATGGGCCGTGGTTGGCGATGAACGCGGAACTGCAGGCTGGCGGCCGGTACCAAAAGGCGACATCCCGAAACCCAGGAAACACCCTGCGAAAATCAGGGCAGGCATAGAGCAGGTCCGGGAAAAGGTGGAAAAGAAGATTGTCAATACCATGGAATACGCCCCGGCCGGAAGGAGAAAGACAACAGTTCAAACGAACCAACCATTGTTGTTTTCTAAGACATGAAAAAAGAAGACAAAAAATCCTATTACGCGGTTATACCGGCAAATGTAAGATACGATTCGACACTTCCGGCGAGTGCAAAACTGCTTTTTGGAGAGATCACAGCACTATGCAACGAAAAAGGATTTTGCTGGGCTTCTAACAGCTACTTTGCATCGCTTTACGGCAAAGACAAGGGAACAATAAGCCGTTGGATAGCACAACTCATTGAACAGGGGTATCTACAGGCAGAGGTCGACAAAAAGGATGGTAACAAGCGAAAACTTTGGCTGTCAGTAAGAGTACCAACCCCTATAGGCAAAAACGACAATACCTATAGGCAAAAACGCCAAGACCCTATAGGCAAAAACGCCTATAGGTCTAAGCAAAAAAGTCAAGACCCTATAGGCAAAAATGCCAACCATAATAATAAAGATAATACTACATTTAATATTACAGATAATAATAAGAAATCTTCTCAAAAAGATTTATCTTCAAAAGAGGCAGAACAACACGCAGCCTTTTCATTGCTAATATGTAGAGGTGTCGACACAGAGGTAGCAAACTCGATAGTCTACGATCAGCACACACCCAGATCGAGCATTGAAGAGGTAATCAAAAACGGCCTGGCAAAAGAGCAGCACGCCAGAGAAACCGGTGGCAAGTTCAGGCTCGAACCGGGCTATATCGTTAAGACCTTAAATCAGGCACGTAAAGAGGGCAAAGAAGTCGGTCCGACAAAACAGAGCAAAAAACTATCTGCCAAAATCAAACTCAGCAAACAAAAACACCATCCACTGGATCAATCAGAATTCGAAAAACGTAGACGCCGTCAAAAAGCGGCGTTGGGTGTATCAAAGTAACCATTTTTTGAAAGGAGACAAAAATGAAAAAGACGTTGATTTGGCTAATTATGACAATGTTGGTAGTTTCCGGCTGTTCGATGCTTCTTGAGCAATCAGAACGGGAATTGAGGGACCTGGAGACTACCCGTCAAATCGCAAAAAACTATCTTGAGATTGCTCCGATGCAGATTGGATTTATCAAGGGTGCTCTGGGCGAGAGAGCAAACGAATTGCCGGTCCAGGCTGTAAATGCAATGATAGAGCTCGAGCAATTAGCGATGGATCCCAACGAACTTAACGACATCAATTTAGGCTATTCGCTGGGTTTAAGGGTAAGAATTAAAGAATCGATGGTGCGAGAAATACTCAAAAGGTACGCACCGGAAATATTGAGGTATTTGCCTGGGAATTAATAATCAAAACTCACAATTGTGAAAGCAGGTATATTATGAACAAAAGCAGCGGAAGTAAAAAAGTAACAATCGGAGGAATCGGGTTGGGAGCCATTATGGGTACACAACTACCCACTCCGGAACAAAGTATGTGGGGATATTGTGTAAAAATCATAGCCATAGCGGTCATAACATTGGTTGCAATAGGTGCTCAAGCTTTACTGGATCATAGCGACAAAACGGCAACCTAAATTATTCAGCGAGGTCACCCTGCCTGCCGAGCGGCACGGTTGCCTGGTAAGGAGACCGGCGAGGCAGGCAGGGCTTTTATCAAGAAAGGGGTAAAACAGTGAACGAAGAAAAAACAAATCAAAAGTGTGGTCAGCTCGAAGAGCTGCCGATCACGGACATAATACCTTCCGGGGACAATCCGCGAATAATTAACGAGAAGGATTCTGCCTTTGTTGAATTGGCAGATAGCATCCGGGCCCAGGGGGTAATTGTTCCCGTCCATGTCAGGATTCATCCCGAGCAAAAGAAAAGATTTGAACTTCTGGCTGGCGAACGCAGACTGAGGGCCTCA
>JAABXR010000094.1:0-747 GCA_011776225.1 Phycisphaerae bacterium | reverse complement strand
TGAGATAACCTTCACTGAAAACTATGCCAGAGAAGATCTGACACCCCTCGAACAGGGCAAGGCGGTGGTGACTCTTCTGGAGAAATACAAAGGCGATGCAGAGGCCGCCGCCTCGAAAATGGGTAAATCGATAAAATGGATCAAACAGCGAGAGGCTCTCGGGACAAAACTATCTAAGGAATGGAAAGAGGCGTTGGCTGTAGATTCAATGGTTTCCAACTGGACTGCAGGACATCTACAACTTATTGCAAGATTGCCCGAGAAGATGCAAAACGAATTTCTCGAGTATTATCTAAGCAATGACATACCATCTATCAGTGAGCTTGATAAGGATATCTCAAAGGAAATGCAGCTTATCGCAAAAGCTCCGTTCGATATTGTAAAAGCCGGCTGTGTTAAATGTCAGAAAAGAACAAGCTGCCAGCCGGGTCTATTTGACGACAACCTTGACCCAAAAGAGTTAAAGAAGCGGGATCGCTGTCTCGATAGTTCCTGCTGGCAGGAGAAAACAACCAAATGGCTCAATGATGAATATGAAGCAAAGAAAAACGAATTTCCCGACTTAATCGCTATAGCGACGGGACATACTACCTACCAGCAGGATCGAATTTTACAACAAACATGGCCCAAATTTTACGAACCTCATCGTTTCAAACAGGCCGCTAAAAAAGACAAAGACTCCGTGCCCGGCTTTATCATTTTCGGTAAGGCGTTGGGGACAATCTTCTGGGTAAAATTAAAAAGCTC
>JAABXR010000315.1:4763-4914 GCA_011776225.1 Phycisphaerae bacterium | reverse complement strand
CCTACCTAATTGGGGGGAATTGGCAGATCGCGGAGTCCCGCAAGCCTTAGTATCAGCAGATACAGAAAAAAGCGTTATTTTGCATCAAAAATGACAAAGTTTTAAACATTTTGGACTATAAATGACAAATAAAGCGCCTTTTTGTGCCTTT
>JAABXR010000315.1:3810-4614 GCA_011776225.1 Phycisphaerae bacterium | reverse complement strand
GTTAAAAAATCTGTCTAATCCGTGTAATTCGCGATCAATAAACGACTTACGACTACGAAAGAGTTCGTACGAAAAAATACACCTTTTTATGCAAAACGAACCCAAATTCCGAAAAGTCAAGTTTGACGTAAATAAAGTATTAACAAGGAATTATGACCAAATGGACACTTGGTCAATNNTTAACAAGGGATTATGAGCAATTGGACACTTGGTCAATTAGGAAAAAACAAAGCCAAACAAAGCCAAACAAACCCAAAACGAACCCAATTTTAGCCAATAAAACGCCGATACGAACCCAATTCAAACCCAAACAAACCCAATCTGTACTGGGATTGTCGGATCTGTTTCAAAAGGCTAATTTACTCATGGATAGGACCAAATCCAAATTATTGAATTTTCAGATTAAATTTAGTTTGACAAGCCCGCGTAATTCGCTAAAATACTGGGCTTTGTATTGTGAAAGAGATTTTTTATGAAGACCTTTATGGCAAAGAAAAATCAGATCGAGCAAAAATGGCTGCTTGTGGACGCAGAAGGGGCGATTTTGGGCCGAATGGCCGCGAAGATTGCGCCAATACTTATGGGAAAGACCAAGCCCACATATACGCCTCACGTTGATACCGGCGATTATGTCATCGTGGTAAACGCTGACAAAATCAAAGTTACCGGCAAAAAGGCCGACAAAAAGCAATACGAACGCTACACGCACTACCCAAGCGGGCGTAAATTGACCAGCTTTGCCGATATGATGGAAAAAAGGCCCGAAAGGGTGGTTGAATTGGCGGTAAAACGAATGTTGCCCAA
>JAABXR010000315.1:1229-3745 GCA_011776225.1 Phycisphaerae bacterium | reverse complement strand
GGCCCAGAAACCCGAAAAGATAGAACTATTTTAAGTTTATGGAAGACCATAAATTATGGCAGAAACTGTTAATAACAAACCGGTCATTAACATAGGAGCAAATGCCGCCGTACAGGAGCCGCAACCGTCGGGCAAACCGGCAAAGAAAGGCCCTGATAAGGGCGGCTTCTACTGGGGAACAGGCAGAAGAAAAAGTTCTGTCGCAAGAGTAAGAATCAAGCCCGGTGAGGGCAAATTGCTGATTAACAAAAAGCTGCTTACTGATTACTTTCCTCGTGAGCAGGACAGACAGGCCGTACTTGCTCCTCTGTTGGCAGTTGAAGGTTTGAAAAATTTTGACGTTTTTATCAATGTCCAGGGCGGCGGAACCTCAGGACAATCTGGTGCCACAAGACTGGGAATTGCACGGGCATTGAGAAATTATGACGAAAATTTTCTCCAGCAACTCCGCGATGGCGGACACCTTACCCGTGACAGCAGGATGGTCGAGAGAAAAAAGCCCGGACAGAGAGGCGCAAGGAGAAGATTCCAGTTCTCGAAACGTTAATTTGAAAGCATTTTTAGATTATTTCAAGAGCCACTGGAATTTCCGGTGGCTTTTTTTATGAGGTTACAATTTTTATGTCAAGATCTGAACACACAACAAAAGGAGCTGTTTTAATGGCTCTGGCAAGCACTTTTTTCTGTGTGGCGGGCTGTCTGATCAAGTGCGGCTCACATATCGGGCCCTACAGGATGGCTTTCTTTCGATTCGTCATAGGATTTGGTTTGATTGCAATCGCCTTCATGTCGGGGCGGATTACGCTTGTCTTTAATAATAAGAAACTGTTGTTTTTGCGGGGCCTTACCGGCGGAATAGCTATCTTGATTAGTCTTATCTCTATTACCAAACTGGGATTGGGTAAAGGAATGGTTCTGATATGTTCATATCCAATCTTTGCGAGTACTATCAGCGCGGTGTTTCTAAAAGAACGACTTCGACTGTTCGATATTGGGGCCATTCTGACGGCAATTGTGGGTATTTATTTTATCGCTTACGATAAGGAGCATGGTTTTTCATTGATGGTCTTTGGCAAATATGAGCTCCTGGCGGTCCTCGGAGCAGTGATTGCGGGAATGGCTGTGTCGCTTATACGCAAGCTCCACGATACGGATAGCTCATTGGCTATTTATTTTTCTCAGTGTGTGGTTGGGATGTGGCTGGTTTTGGGGCCGTCTTTAAGTAGTGAAGGTCGCGTCGGTCTAAATGGCGTCTTTATATTGCTGGGTATTGGTGTCACAGTAACTATCGGCCAGTTATTGATGACCGAGGGCTTTAAATACGTGCCGGTCAAGACCGGTTCATTGCTGCTTATGCTCGAGCCGGTGTTGTGCTATGCAGCCGGAGTGGCAATATTCAGAGAAGAATCGACCTTATCTTCCGGATTTGGTTCGGCGCTGGTTATTGGTGCCTGTGTGGTGGTTTTGGCCGGCAGAAAAAAGAAGGCCCTGCCTGTACAATCGAACGTGTCTGTTTGAGCGTGATTGTGGTGGTATTTATGCCTGTGGGAATGTAATATATTAACGATATCACGAATGTAGCGAATCGAAGAAGTAAAGCTATATAGCAGAAAGGAATATGCAATGATACGGGTTGCTATTATTGGAGCAAGCGGATATACCGGTGTCGAATCAATCGAAATCATTCTGCGTCATCCCGAGGCTGAGGTGGCTTATCTTACGGCGCTGGAATCCGAGTGTGGTCACGCCGAGGATGTTTTCGGGCAGTTGAAAGGCCGGTGTGATATGGAGATTGAGCCGTTGGATTTTGAAAAGCTGGCCGGGCTGGCCGATGTTGCTCTCTGCTGCCTGCCACATAAGGTCTCTATGGGATTTGTGCCGAAATTTCTGGAGGCCGGGCTGAAAGTGATTGATTTCAGCGCGGACTATCGACTCAGGGACCCTAAAGTTTATGAGAAATTCTATGAGGTAAAGCACACCGATACCGCCAACCTGGAACGGGCAGTGTTCGGATTGCCGGAATTGTTCCGCGAGAAGATAAAGGGCAAGGACCTGGTTGCCAATCCCGGCTGTTATCCCACCGGCGCTTCGCTTGCCATAGCACCGCTGTTGAAAGAAGGCCTTATTGAGACAGATTCGATTATTGTCAATGCGGTAACCGGCGTATCGGGGGCGGGCAGAAATCCATCCAGTAAATTTCATTTTCCCAATATGAATGAAAATCTGTTTGCATACGGCGTAGGGACTCACCGCCATATGCCGGAGATGGAACAAATCGCAGGCGAAATAGCCGGCTCTGATGTCCAAATACTGTTTCAGCCCCATGCAGGGCCTTTCGACAGGGGAATTCTTTCGACGGTTTATTGTAAGCCGAAAGGGAAGGTCGACTGTAAAAAACTGGACGAGGTTTATGACGATTTCTATTGCTGCGAAGAATTTGTGCAGATATGTAAAGAATCTCCGGCAGTCAAAGACGTGGCCGGGACGAATTATTGCCAAATCTTGCCGACCTGTGT
>JAABXR010000315.1:0-1185 GCA_011776225.1 Phycisphaerae bacterium | reverse complement strand
AGCCGATGAAATCATAGCTTTGATAGCACATATCTTAGGATAATAAGTTGAAGATTATGAGAAATCTTAAAAGAATTGTTGTTTTGGTAGTGGTAGTATTAGCCGGATTGGTAGAGCCGAGTAGCGTTGCCGGAGCGGGGCGGGAGGCTTCTGTGGAGAGGTCGTCTGCGTTGAAGGTGCTATCTGAGCATGGTTGTGGGCGGGCGACGGCTTATTCGGAATTTAACAAGATTGTTACTATCGGGGACAAGACGCATGTTTCGTGGCTGGACTCTGAGAAGGGTAAGTTCTTGGTGAAGATTAAGACTCTGGATCGGAAGGCAGGGAAGTGGTCGGCGGTTTATACGGTAGGGGAGGCTTACGACAACCACGGAGGGCCTTCTTTGACGAGCGATAGCTCCGGTTATCTGCATATCGTTTATTATCCACATCATCATCCTTTTCGGTATCGGCGGTCGGTTCGGCCGAACGACGTGTCGGAATGGGGTGAGGAGGTGCAGTTCGGAAAAAAGTGCACTTATTCGTCGATGGTTTGTACGGCCGATGACAAGCTTGTGCTTGTGTGCAGGGAGAGCAGTACGCGGCAGTGGGTGTTGAATCTGTATGAGAAGCCGGCGAATGGCGTATGGAAGGGGCCGAGAACGATACTGCACGGCAACGCGCCTTCGGGATATACGCGCTGGCAGGGGGCGCTGGTCTTGGGGCGAGACGGGAAGACGCTCCATATGAGTTTTATGCTGTTTGAGAAGGCACTAACAGAAGTCGGTTACGCGATAGGTTATCTGCGTTCGCCGGACGCAGGAAAGAGCTGGCAGCGAAGCGACGGCAAGAGGATTACTCTGCCTGCTACGCCGGCTACGATTGAGATTGTGGCCGGCTCGACTAAGGTGGAAGGGCCGACGAACTTTCGTCCCGGTAATATTGCGTTGGATCCTGATGGTGTTCCCTGGGTGGTTTACTCGCATATTGATCGGGAGCCTTTCGAGGCGTGGGTCGCCGGGCTGACCGAAGAAGGTAAATGGAAGAAAATACCACTGTTGCCGGTGATTAATCTAAAATGGAAGGACCGGGGAGTAAAGATGCCCGGCAGTATTGTTTTCGGGCGGGACGGCACGATGTATGTTGTGGTGACCACGGTCAAGAGCGGTACCGGGGACGAACTGGCGTTCTGGGGGCACCCAACCG
>JAABXR010000368.1:810-2862 GCA_011776225.1 Phycisphaerae bacterium | reverse complement strand
CACACCGTAAATGTGCTCTCCCTGAATGACAGGGGTGGATATCATGCAATGGAGGCTGTCTGTTTCTCTTTCGCTGGCACCTTTGCGTCTCCATACTTTCTCAACGGTCAGCTCGTCAGGATTGACTTTTAGCAAGAGTGAACCATCGTAAAAGCTGCTGACGAAAAGATAGTTGTTCTGGAAGACGGGAGTAGGGACGTTAATCACCATACGGAACGGCTTAAAGGGGTATTTCCAGAAGAGTTTACCCGTCATAGGATTCAGGCCGGCGATGCTATCGCCTGTCCAGCAGAGAAATACCCGTTTGCCTGCCTGTTCAATCATAATAGGGGCCGAATACGAAGCGCGGTCTTCGAGCGCCCGCCATTTTTCTTTTCCTGTTGCCTTGTCGAATGCTACCAAACAGGCGCCATCCCGGCCGCCGATTTGCACTATGGCTAAATTGTCTTCAACAAGAGGAGAGGAAGCGATTCCCCAAATTGGGATTCTGATTTTGTATTCGGAGCCGCAGTCTTTATTCCACAAGAGCTTTCCTGTTGCTGCGTCGAGGCAATTCAGGTGTCCCATGGTTCCCAGTGAGTAGGTGCGGTTGTCATTGATGGTAACCGCAGCACGGGGACCGTTCGGGTAACCGACTTTATTGTATTTACACTCATATGAGTATGACCAGAGTGGTTTGCCTGTCATAGCATCAAAACAGAGAACGCGTTCGACTTGTTCAGGGGAGGTCAGGCGGTCGGTAATATATACTCGGCCTTTGGCGACGGTAGGGCCGCTGTAACCGTTTGAGATTTTGGCTCGCCAGCGTATTGGCAATTGCTCAGTTGTGAATTTTTCGACTAAACCTTTTTCGTTCCAGGTGCCATCTCGATTGGAGCCTCGCCACTGGGGCCAGTCGGCCGCGTTAACAAGATTATACAGGCTCAGCAGGATTAGAAATTGTATAATGCGGCAAATTGAAGCAGACGAACATTGCTTAGTTGTTCTTACCATCGTCACAGACCTCCGGAAGAAAAGGTTATAAGGCTATCTTTGTATAGAAAAACTCTGCGGATAATTTGCCCGGTAAATTAAACATCACCGTTCTGAAAGCATGTTTTATTTGCCGCTGACATCAATACAAACAAGCTGTCCATCGGGATTGTTTCGTGCGTAGATTCTGCCGTTGGCAAGGACGGGTACGGTCCAGCACTTCTTTTTGGGCAAAATCTGGGCCGATGCGAGTTCCTTGTATTCTGTCGGGGACGCCTCCGCAATCGCCAGCTTTCCTTTGTCGCTGAGGATTATCAGCTTTCCGTCTGCGAGCATTAGGCTTCCTTTGCCGAATCCTTTTTTTGCCCACTTGACCTCGCCAGTTTTGAAATCCAGGCATGAAACGGAATCATCATCGTCGACACCGTAAATATGTCCTTTCCAGAGGACGCAACTGTTGAAATGGTTTCGCATGTTCTTGTTTTGCCATTCTTTTTTGAAATCGGAAGAGGTGAACGTGTAAACTGCGCAGCCCTTGTTGTATCCCGATGAAAGAAATATCCTGTTACCCTCGATAACGGCATCTGCGGCGTTGACGTCATAGCTGGTTTTCCAGGGGATTTTCCAGAGGATTTTTCCGGTTTCGGGGACTAATGCCACCATTTCCTTTGCAGTAAATAATGCGATACATTTTTTTCCATTGATGGTGAAAGGCACGGCAGTGGAATATCCGGCTGCACCTTTACCGTTATCCCATATTATGCTGCCATCGGCTTTGTTAAGAGCGATGCCATAACTGCCGACATTAAGTATGACCATGTTGTCGAATATAAATGCCGAGCCGGCAAAGTGCCAGGTAGGATGTTTATAGCCTAAATCCTTGTTGAGTTTTTTATGCCAGACGACCTCGCCCGTTGCTTTCTTAAAGCGTATGGCGTCCCCGTTCTTGCTCAGGGTATAAACAGAGTCACCGTCTACGGTCGGCGTGGCGCAAGGTCCGCCTTCGTGGTTTTTCGCGAAGATAGGGCAGGGATATGATTTTTTCCATATTTCCTTTCCGGTATCGGCATCGAGACAATA
>JAABXR010000368.1:0-777 GCA_011776225.1 Phycisphaerae bacterium | reverse complement strand
CGGCTATAGTCATAGATGCAAATCCCGGTCCGAGTGTTTTTTCCCACAGTTTTTTTGGTCCTGCCTCGGGCCAGTTAGTACTCCATCCTTTTTCGTTTGATATGCCGTTGTGATTTGGTCCCCGCCAGTTAGGCCAGTCCGCCGCTTCGACGGTGGTTAAACAGCCGAGACCGATTACACAAGCCAATAAGCTAAAAAACAGCTTTACTGTGTATTTTTTTATTACTCTTCGAGATTTCATAACAGACCTCCATAGGAAAAAGTTAATTTTTTAGCGTAAAAGGATATACACAATATTAGTTTGAATGTCAATCATATTTTTGTTCAATTATTGTAGACCGTTTTTGCGTTACGTTGTATAATCACCGACTCAATATTGATTCCGGAGACGTTTATTTACCGAAAAATAGCTGCATTAGTATAGTAAATCATAGTTAAATCAAGTGGTAAAGCCGCTTCGGCTGCTGATGAANNGTTAAATCAAGTGGTAAAGCCGCTTTGGCTGCTGATAAAGGATTTGGTTTGTTTTGAATCAAGAAGAATCACAAAATGACAGCGCAATTGAAGATGATCGGCCGGCACAAGAATATTCACGTGCCCAGCAGATTATCAATAACGTTCCATACGCGATTATGGCGGTACTGGGGGCGAGTGTTTTAATTGCGGGTTTTGAGAGGCCGGCATTGGGATGGATAACCGGCGTTGCATACTTTCTTTATTGTGTGGCAGGTTCGTTTTGGATTATGATATTCGTTTGTCCTTTTTGCGAACGTTACG
>JAABXR010000049.1:300-1938 GCA_011776225.1 Phycisphaerae bacterium | reverse complement strand
GCAAGACAGTACAAACGGCCAAGGCAATCCGACGGGCCGGCGGGAAGATTCCACAGGAAACAATCACTATCGTCAATATCTACGACAGCGATTTTGTATGGCCCGAAGGGACAAAGGTCAAGGCTTTGCGTATTATCCAGGCGCTGCCAAAGACTACCCCCCCGCCAAACCGGCCCCGGATTGGCATCGCCAACCAGACCAATGCCCGTGCCGTTCTGGGGACTGTGCCGGTTGAGGCTGACGGCAGCGCACACTTCGAAGCACCCGTCGGGAAGGCGATTTACTTTCAGGCACTCGACGAACGCGGCATGGCAATTCAGTCGATGCGTTCAGCTACATACGTACATCCCGGCGAGCAGATGACCTGTCTTGGGTGTCACGAACCAAAGCATCTCGTTCCAAAACAATCTACAGCAAGACCATTAGCCCTGCAGCGTGCACCTTCGAAAATCGAAGCCGACGTTGACGGCTCAAATCCTTTTAACTACGTCCGTCTTGTCCAGCCGGTGCTGGAAAGAAACTGTGTTAGCTGTCATCAGAAGAAAAAAGCCCTCGATTTATCCGGTGAAATCGAGGGTAATAACGGATGGACGCGCTCGTACAATAATCTGGCCGAGAAATACGGCTTTTACTTCCACGTCTCCAACGGTTCCATTAACCAGGGAATTCACGGCGGCAGCCGCACGATACCCGGCAGATTCGGAGCCAAAGCCTCCGGACTAATGGAGTATATGGATGAGCGGCATTACGGTGTTAAGCTCTCAGAAGAAGATTTTCATCGTTTGATTCTCTGGCTTGACTGCAACAGCGAATTCTACGGTTCATACGAAAACACCATCGCCCAGGCTCAAGGCCAAATAGTATGGCCGACTTTAGATTAAACATATCCAGGTCAAACCGCCGTTTTAGAGCAGTCTTGTTATCCGGCTATTCCCATGGCACAGACATCGGCCTATCAGCATGTGACAAAAGGCCATGTCACCTGATCTTATAGCTTATCGACATGCCATCGTTCTTCTCCATGGAGGCCCGGATAATAACAGTATCGTAGTCGGGGCTTTCCTGTATGTAGTCCAGGAAATCCTTCATCGCCCCGGCAGAACGGATAACGTTGTCACCGACAATCACGGCGCCGGGCTTGAGTTTAGGCTCGATAAGTTTTAAGTATTTGAAGTAATCCCGTTTGAGTGCATCGATGAAAACGAAGTCAAACTTTCCCTTAAGCGTCGGCAGTGTCTTAAGAGCATCTCCTTCTATGCAGGTAACGGTTTTTTCCAAGCCGACTTTCTTTAAATTCTCGCGGCATGCTTTAACCATCCCCGGGTCGATTTCCAGCGTGTAAAGGTGGCCACCGGTCCTCTCGAAACCTATCCCCATATTGATGGCCCCGAAGCCGGTGGCAGATCCCACTTCGATGCCGCGTTTGGCCTTCATGCTTTCGACCAGAATCCTCAGCATCATGGCGTCACCAACCGTTGTGTTCAACATAGTGCGCCGGAAGTTTTTTATATACTGTTTGCGGAACTGGTCGCTGGTCTTGTCCTGCTGACCTGAATAAACAACAAGCGCTTTAGAGCCGACCAGAACCGCACACAAAACCAGCATCAATAGACTATACCGTTTCATAATAACCTCCCT
>JAABXR010000049.1:0-270 GCA_011776225.1 Phycisphaerae bacterium | reverse complement strand
CCATCCTGCACGGACTTTCACATGAACTACTGATATACGACACTCCTAAGAGCACAGGAACGTTATGATACCATAATATTTTCAAATTGCAACCGTCTGAACGCGACTTTTACTTTCACATCCTAATGCGTACCATACTTTAGGCGATTGAATTTATCCAAAATACTCTTATAACATAGAGTCAAATTCGTTAAAATGAGGTGACGTGGTTTATGATTTAAGTTAGCAATGACAACAAAGGAAAACTGCAATGAAACACAAGAAATATCA
>JAABXR010000179.1 GCA_011776225.1 Phycisphaerae bacterium | reverse complement strand
ATTTTAGTGATACGGCGGGCAATCATTGCCGCCTGACGTTGTCGAGCGGTGACTATATCCGTATCTTCATATCCGCCGGACTCGATATTTTCCTGATTTTGCAGGTCCTGAACACTGCCTGTTTCATCGAGTATATGAAATTCGACAACCGGTTTACCATCGGGCGGGGCCTGCGTTTTGGATTTATCCTCGATTGCGGGTTTCAATTTTGCCGACTCGTCGTAATCAATCTTCGCAAAGGAAGAGGTCATTACCTTTGTGAATATCTTATTTACAAAGTCGAGAATGCCTTTAACCGAACGGAAATTGGTATTCAGGTCGACGCGTAATCCGGTTTTAACATCGGACGGGTCAACCGATGCAGGTTTGAGATGATTGATGAAAATTTCAGGGTCCGCCCCCCGCCATGCGTAAATGCTTTGTTTGACATCGCCGACAACAAAGACATTGCCTTCGCAGCTGAGCATGTCAAGTATGGCCTGCTGAACGGGATTAATATCCTGATATTCATCCACAAATATGTATTCGTACCTGCGCCGAAGCGCCAGAGCCGTTTCGGAAGGAGATGGATTATCCGAAGACACATCGGCGGCTAAAAGCCTTAGGGCATAATGTTCGAGGTCGGCAAAATCCAGACAGTTAATCGCCCTTTTGACATCACTGTAAAAAGCCTCGAATTTCTTCACAAGCTCAATGAGTACCTTAGTCTGAAGAGAAGCCGAACCTCCGACCATGTCGAGGTAATCGGGATTTATAATTGCAAGTTCCGAAAGTTTCTCAAAGGAATCAACCGCATTTTTTACTGTTTTTTGTATGAGGTCCGCTACCGATTTTGAAGTATCTTTGGGTTTGTTTACCCTTGGCTTGCTGAAATTCCTTATTTGCTCTGCGCAGGTGTTCCAATCACCAGCTTTTAAAAGCTTAATACATTGTGCGACGGGCCTTATGAAAGTATCTTCACAATGGGTAGTCCAATCGCCATCAGGTACGTCATTTTGATATAACTTCCGGGCGTGTTGGAGTTGATTAAGAATATGGTCTAATTTTTCAGTAATAATCTTTTTTTGTTTTTGGCCCAAACTGGTTGCGAAGGGATTAGCCGCATCCGCCAGAACTGTCGCCTGCTCGTACCAGTTTTGCCGTGATACCACAGTGTCCAGAAAATCGCTAATCTGGATTACCTTTGACAGAAAACCATCATTTGCGCGAAGGTCCCGCCGTGACAGGAGCTGCCGGAGGACCGTGGTTAAGTTGCTCTGTTCCCATGCCCAGTCTATGGTTTTCTCCAAGACCTCGGCTTTAAGTAATCCGGCCTCATCGGCGTCAATTACGCGGAACGTCGGGTCAAGGCCGAGCTTGTAAAAATACTCGGTGATAAGCCGTTTGCAAAACGAATGTATCGTACTGATATCGGCGCCCTGCAGCAATATAAGCTGATGTCTAAGATGAGGATCACGGTTTTTCAGGAACGCGTCTCGCAGTTGGGCGGCAATTCGGGAACGCATTTGTTCGGCAGCCATCTCCGTAAAAGTCAAAACGAGCATGCTCCAAACGTCGGTTTTGCCGCCGACAATGTCGACACAGCGGCCCGACAAAACCGCGGTCTTTCCGGTCCCCGCCGAGGCGGTGACCAGAACGTCGCTGCCGCGTGCAGTAATCGCCCGCTTCTGCTGCTTAGTCCACTTTATCTTCTTCTCAGCCATTAACAACCTATCTTTTCGAGCACCTGCGGTTTTCTTAGCGATTCCAATAAGTTGTAATCATTTATCTGCCAATCGAACCGGCAGAGCGGTTTATATTTGCAATAACCACATGGAGATTCTGTTCCAAGTCTATATGGCCAAACCTGGATTTTTCCTGAGAGTATTTCTTCCGCCAGTTCGATTATTTTCCGCTCAGTGTATTCGAGAACTTTATCAAAATCGTCCGGCTTTAACGCCCCGCTTCTGGCGTAATCACCATACTGTCCATCTTTTGAACTGATGCGGAAATTATAAAATCTATCCCATCCTGAATCTGCTGCGGCATTAAGCTGCAAGTAATATTCGCCGTTTAATATCCCCCTGGCCTTATATTCAAATCTTTCCTGCCTCCGCGTCAACTCATCAAGGGCAGCCTGTCCTGTTACTGTTTCGACCGGCATGTAAAAGGCACCAGCCGCCACTTTTGTATTCGAGCCTGCTGCATTGCAAACAGCCAACATGTAAATAGGAAGCTGCAGATCCAGGCCGTAGTAAAACTTCGACCAGTTAAAGGACATACCCCGCCGCTTATAATCGAAAACGGCCGCAATTTTTTTGCCGTCGAGTTCCGCGATATCAAGACGGTCGATTTTGCCGTTCAAAGACAATAATCGCTTATCCGGTAAGGCAATTTCATATTTGCCAAGTGTATCCTGTGTGTCCCGGACCCGGCCGAACGAGACTTCGGAAAGTGCCGGTCGGAAGCTGCCTGCGCGGACCATCTGCGATACGGCAAGAACGCAATCTTCGAGAACCTCAATGGCAGAATTGATGATGAACGTGTTATGGGCACTGTGGCGGACAAAATTGGATATAAACGAGTCTTCTGCGACAATTTTAGATATTCTCTCGCTGAGCAGACCTAATAATTCTTTATCCCCAACGGTTGTAAAATCTTTATTATCTTCGCATAGTTTCTTCAACAAAGCGTCCAGAACCCGATGGTAAAAATTACCCAAGTCCAACGGCTCAAGTTTAAACTCCTCCCGCTCTTTCAAATCCAGTACATATCGGGCGAAATGCTTATAGGGACATGCAGCAAAAGTACTCAATCTTGTGGCAGAACTATTTACACACTTACCAAAAAGCTCACCAACTATATCTTTATCCAGATCCGCACAATTGTCGTAATTTATAGCCGAGAGCACAACTGAGCCCGTCTCGGCAAGTTCTTCATCGGCGCACATGCCCTCGAGTAAT
>JAABXR010000175.1:7381-10135 GCA_011776225.1 Phycisphaerae bacterium | reverse complement strand
TATGCGTCATGTAAAAGAGACTGTGGTAGCAGGCGTCGTAATACTGGTCATGTTCGTTATAGCGGGATGCGGGACGATGGAGAACGGGCGAGGCTGGGGTGAGGATCTGGTTTTGAGATACGAGCCCAAAAGGTTGGGCAAGGTAGTGCACGATGCATTCTTCGATTGGCAGACAATCGGGCCACTTTTGGGTGCGGCGGTCTTTGCCGTGGACGACTTCGACGAGAAGGCCTCTGACTGGGCAACGAAACATACTCCGATTTTTGGCTCCGTCGAAGATGCCAAAGATGCCAGTGACGATCTGAGGCGCATACTGCGTATTGAGGCGTTGGCGACGGTGATATTGACTCCGAGCGGGGACGAGAGCGACCAGTGGGCCGCCTCAAAGGCCAGGGGTGCCGGTGTCGAGGTGGGGGCCTATCTCTTAACCGATGGTTTGACGAATGGTCTGAAGGACTGGACCGATCGTCAGCGGCCGGATGAGAGCGGTGATAACAGCTTTCCTTCGGGTCATTCATCACAGTCGTTTGCCTTTGCCACTCTCTCCAACCGGAATCTTGACTACATCGATGTCCCGTGGGGTTTGAGGCGGCCGCTGCAGGTGACAAACATTGCCCTTGCTTCCGGCGTCGCATGGGCGCGGGTAGAGGGCCAAAGACACTACCCATCTGATGTGTTGTTCGGGGCCGCCCTGGGACACTTTGCTACTCGCATTGTTCACGATTACTTCCTTGATCTTCCGGAAGATGACCGCTTCGACCTTAGGATAAGGGTGTCGGACCGGGGGGCGATGCTGGAGACGGCATTTGCCTTTTGATCGAAGGAAAAACGTTATAGAAAGTTTACTGTATTACAAAGCTTTGAAACTCCCGCGCATTTGGTGACCTCGCCTCCTCCCTATTTTTCAAGACCAAAAAACACATCACCGTCAACATAAGAAATTGGGATATAGTATCCTGTTTACTAAAGAACAAGGGCTGCAAGCAATACTCACAGCCCTTTACGTTCGCTAATGTGAATTGTACTTTATGTGTCGCTTTTGCTCATAAACGCCACTGTTGGCAACATTATCGAGATATTGCTCCACGAATGTCAAACGAAGCCCATGGTAATGCCATGGGTCCGAGGTATATCTGGCCGTGGATGGTCAGATCTCCGATGGTACTCTCAAAGTCCCCGGTTCCTTCGGCAATTATGAGTTTTTCGTTCATCGTATACAATCCAGATCCATCAATGGGATCTAAAATAGCCTTATCATTCGTGGTGAAGGTATTTCCATTGCCGAAGTCGAATGTATGCGAAACATTTGCGTGGAGTACACCTTCATCGCTTGGTACAGGATCTCCGAGGAGCATAGCAGTTAATTTGGCTGTCACCGGTTCGCCTCCACCAATGGTGAGAGTTGCAGAACCTTCAAATAATCCATTCATGGGATTAACTTGCGTTGCTCCGGAACCAGATACATTTTGCCGTCCGGTCTCAGCGATGGCTACGCTCATAAAGGTTAATATGGACAACGAAAGAACTATGCTACTTACTTTTTTAATTTTTGATTTCATTATACTATTCTCCAATCTATATTTAATTGTAAAAAGTATATCTTTCAAAAACACATGTTCAGTTACTACACTACTGCAAATACACAACTACAAAATCTAAAACCAAACATTCTTACAAATCTTAACATTTACTTCATTCACATAACCTCCTTTCGCAACAGAACATTCGCGGATTTTCATTCAGGTCAATCTTTCACGTCTCACCCTCTATGTGCTGTTTCGACGGCCATCCTTTCTTTTTTTGCTGCGATGTGCGCGCGGACCCTCTGCGCAACACATCTCGATTGTTTTTCAGATTCTTGTCCTTCGATACTTCCGGGAGAAACTTACGTCTCTCCACTTAACGCGATGCTACGCGTAACTGGCTTATTTATTTTTTCTCAGTTCCATTATCTCCGTTTCAGGCATTCCCAGCAGCATGGCAGCTTCGGCTTGCAGCCAAACCGCTCCCAGCGGTGGTTTGTGACTGCCCATCCAATCCATACCTTTGGCATACCAGACATGGGCTTCTTGCTTTTCTTCGAGCTGCCAGCAAGCCATTGCCATAAGAAAGCAGGCTATCGCGCCCGCCCCGGGACGCTCAGCCGCAGGGCGCATCAACTCGATCGTTTTCTCCAGGTGTCCCGCGCGATAGTGGGCCAGGCCCAGGTTTCCTATCCAGGATGGTTTCTTCTCCACCACTTTCTCTGCCAGCAGTATCGCCAGGGGCCACGTGGACCTGTATCGGCCATCGGGCGGCCAACAATGTCTGAACCAGACCTCCTGTAAAAATCCAAACAGAGTAAAATCGCAGCGACTCAGGGCCAATTCAAAGTCGTGTATATACGCGGATGCCCCTTCCTCTCCATAAAGCCGGAGTGCTTGCTCAGCCCGTCGCAGATAGAGCAGGGTGAATTCCGGGGCAGCCTCGATTGTTTTACCATAGTAGTCTATCAGATTTTGGCAGTGCTCCTTAACAGTTATGCCCGGGCCAAACATCTCCAGCAGTGATGATCCTGCCGGTATATCGACGATCCATATTTCAATGTAGGGAAAACCAACATTGAATCCAAATTGCCTGCCGTTCCGGGACCATTCGGGCATGATACCTATAGGGCCGTTGATGAGTTTGTAGCCCTCATTGGTTCTGCGATCATACATCCATAGACCTGTAGGCTTGCCCCCCCCACCATATATAGCCAACTGATGTCCATCC
>JAABXR010000175.1:744-7366 GCA_011776225.1 Phycisphaerae bacterium | reverse complement strand
GGCTGGGCGCTTTCGTCTTCTACGGAAATGCGCATGGTCATGACACCGGAGGGACTCTGATAGTACAGGTACTCTCCACTCTCGCTCCATTGAGGATGGCCACCATATACCAGCGGCTGGGGCTCCTCCGTCCCATCAGCGCGGATGAGGCATAGTTCCTCGACGTCAAATGCCTCGGGCTGCCGCATCCGGTCCGTCAGAATGGCTGAGGTCATGATCTTGCGTTGGCGATTGTAAACGATATATCTGCCGTCAGGTGACCACACCGCGTATTGGCCTGGAACAGCGAGCAGCTTCTTCTGGCCTGTCTCCACATCAAGGATAGCCAGACCGCTGAAACCCGGAGCCCCCGTACTGTAAACCAGCTTGGATCCATCCGGCGACCAGCTGCCCCCGAAGCCGGATCGGACCAATCGCCTTGCCCGCCGGCTCAAATACTGATAGTAATCTGCTGCTTCATTCAGCACCCAAAAAGCAGGCCCTTCAGGGGCCGCTTGGGGAGGATGCCACGTTCTTCCGGCCGCCAGTGTATCGAAGATGTACTTGGCCGCATAGCGTTGAAGCCTCATATGAATGTGATATCCAGGTTCCCCGGCGCCAAGTGCATTCAAATTCAACTGATGGTTTGCCTTAGGATGCTGAATGATGGCTCGGTGAGTTGTCACTGCCGATTCATACCTACCCAGGGCCACTTGTGCACAGAAGACGTCGAAGTGATAGCGAAGATTGTCGGGCTCGATAGATACGCACTTCATCGCATCGGCCAGGGCCTGTTCATAGTCGCCCATATTCATGAATGTATGGCGGCGCTGGTTATATGGTTCCGCCTCACCAGGCGACAAGCGGATGGTTTGCCGATGGTCCTCCAGGGCTTCATTGAAGCTGCTCATCTCGCGCAGCGCGTTCGCACGCAACGAGTATCCGAGGGGATTTTCCGGCCGAATTCCGATCATACGCGAGGCATCTGAGAGCATTTTGACGTAATTCTCCGCCGCATAATACAGGTAGACGCGTTCCCGGAGGGCATCATAGTACTGACCATCCTTTTCAAGGGCCTGGTTGAGAAAACACAGCTTTCTGGCAATGGCGTTTGCCGCCATGCCTTGGAGGAAATCAAAGGTCGCTGTCCCGGAGAGCAATTCCTCTGCCCGTCGTCGATGGTAATCCCATTGCTCATGGTACTGACTTATCTCCTTGGCATTGTTCGGATCGCCCTGAAAGTAAGCCTGCGCCATGAGAAAATGCGCCTCGCCGGCGACACGATCGGCCCCTTCCAGCAAATCGTTCAACGGTAGAATGGCGGCCGCAGCACCCTTGATGTTCATGGTGATTTTAGCATTGAGTAGCCTCGCCTCGCGACCAACGTGCGTACTGTCGAGAATCGATGCGAGTTGTTCTTTTGCGACATCGAAGTTCTGTCTCGAGAAAGCCTCCCGAGCCTTCAAGAGGGCATCGGCATGCCTGAGAGACTCTGCACTTGACGTAGCTCGCAGCGCACGCAAATACATTCCGCCGACGACCATCAGGGCTGCAATAACGACCATGACAAGGGACACCACTACTACCCTTTGTTTATGTCTGCGCAGGAATTTGTGCAAATAGTAAACAACGCCGGGCGAGCCGGCGGTGACAGGCTCGTTATTGAGATGCCGTTGTATATCGAGGGCCAGCTCGTGCGTATTTTCGTAGCGTCGGCTGCGGTCTTTTTCAAGCAACTTCATTACAATCCAGTCAAGGTCGCCCTTGAGCAACTTTCGGAGCAGGTCGGGATTGGTCTTGCGATTCTCGGCCACAGCCGTGAGTACATCGCCTAACGTGCTCAACCTAGTTGATGGTTTGGCAGGTTCTTCTTCGCGGATAATCCGCTGCAGTTCAAGATATCCGGCACTACGCAGCCTCTCTCCGTCAAAAGGAGTAGTTCCCGTCAGCAATTCGTACAGCAAAACTCCGAGCGAGTAAATATCAGTTCGAGTATCGACATCAAGCCCGCTCATCTCGGCCTGCTCTGGGCTCATATATGCCGGTGTTCCGATCATTTGGGCATAACGGGTAAACATTGTTTTTTCAGTAAGTCGTTGATTAGTGGCCTTGGCAATACCGAAATCAATCACCTTGGGTACCGGGATTCCGTCATGCAGTGTCACCATGACATTAGTCGGCTTGAGGTCCCGGTGAATGATGCCCTTTTGATGAGCGTGTTTAACAGCATTGCATATCTGAATGAATAACTTCAGCCGTTCGCGGGTGCCTAGCCTGTTCTTGTCACAGTATTCAGTGATAGATATTCCCTTGACTAATTCCATCACAAAGTATGGCCGGCCAGCCTCAGTCGTTCCGGCATCAAAAACCCTGGCGATGTTAGGATGGTCCATCATCGCCAGGGCCTGTCGTTCAGCCTCAAAACGGGCAATGACTTGTTTGGTATCCATACCCAGTTTGATAATCTTTAAGGCCACTTTCCGGCGGACGGGCCTTTCCTGCTCAGCCATGTAGACAACAGCCATACCTCCTTCGCCAATCTGCTCCAAAAGCTTATAATTGCCGATGACTGTGCCGGTTCCTTCTGTAACGGGGGCGGCCTGCAAGTTTCTACCCAGAAAAGGAACCGCATCTTCAAGGATGCTCCGTTCCTTTTCCTGGACCGCTAAAAGTGCCTTAACACGGGCCAGAAGATTAGTATCGTCTCCACAGGCCATTTTGAGGTAGGTGCTTCGCATTTCAGAAGATTCTATTTCAAGAGCTTCATAGAAAATCGACTCTTCGTTTTTTAGTTCGGCACACATAAACTCTCCTTTTCTTCTATTATGTAATGCGCCCTTTGATGACAAAATACCCCAGAAAAAATAAAAAAATTCTTAATTCCGGATATTTTCAGCTTTTTTTATTGGCCTCTGAGATTTCCAGGTGCAGCCAGGAACGTGAATACGCCCAGTAGCGGTCGGCTGTATTGGTAGAAATGTCCAGGACTTTAGCTGCCTGCTCGTTGGTTAATCCGGCAAAAAAGCGAAGCCTCACCAGCTCCGCTTTAACCTTGTCCTTCTTTGAAAGCTTTTCGAGGGCTTCGTCAAGAGCAATAAGGTCGTCCGAAGGGCCCTCTATACCCAAATCCACCTCCTGAAGGTCAACTCTTTGAAGGTCTCCACCGCGTTTAAGACGCTGTTTGCGCCGCGCGTTTTCTATGAGAATGCGCCGCATGGCCTCAGCGGCCGCCTTAAAAAAATGCCCTCGGCTCTTCCAATCCTGCTCCTGTCCGCCTAACATGCGGATGTATGCTTCATGAACAAGGGCGGTGGCCTGAAGTGTCTGGCCCGGTCGTTCCCTCGATAGCTTCTGTGCCGCTAATAGGCGCAGCTCCTCGTAGATTAGTGGAAGAAGTTGATCTACAGCCCGTGCATCTCCCTTCTCAATCGCGTTCAATATACGGGTAACGTCACTCATTACTTTCCCTTATTACTTACAACTTCAAAGCCAGATGAGCCACCCGCTCACCAAGTCGGTTGGCACTGTCGAGCTCTTTGGGTCCGATGCCGGGATCGATTGGTCCTGTCATTGCTCCTGCGCCAACTTCGGCCCAAATGTCCTCTCCCTCTTCGTCTTGATAAAGGGGGCCCGCTACCACCATCCGGTTGTTTATCATAAAAAGCAGAAGCGAGACGACCACGTGTTCCTTGCCTCCCATCTGGCCACCTCCTGTGGCAAACGCCCCCCCTACCTTGTCCGTAAAATCAACCTTCATTTTCCATGACCAGTCATCGATCGCGGTTTTCATTCTCCCCGATATGTTTGCGTAATAGGCGGGACATCCAAGAACAATTGCCTCTGCCGCCGTAAGGTCTTCTTTGGTCACTTCACTGACCCTCTTGACCGTCGCAACCGCACCGTCCACCCGCCTGACACCTTCGGCCACCGCCTGCGCCATTCGTTCGGTGTTGCCCGTCAGGGAATCGTAAGCAATCAGAACGTCGGCGGTTTTCTTTTTAATAAGCGGCAAATCTTCGAGCGAAACGCTTTGTCTTTTTGCCTTGCGGCATTTGGTCAGAATCAGGTCTTCATCCTGGATGAGGCCCACACCCGGCGCGTACGTTTTATAGTATAATTCGCCCGTATCTATTCCGGACGTCTCTTCCACCTTTAAGCAGTTTCTAAAGGTGCCCGCCGGCGTCTTCATCGTCACGTCATCTCTTAGTATCTCGGCCCTGTCCATTGCGTTCGGGGAAATCTCCTGATAATGCCTTGCCCCAAGCAGAACCGTGCCGGGCATTATGATACCCGCTCTCGAATCCTTTTCCTCAGCCCTCCACTGTCCCGAGTGCCTGACTATCTTGCCGTCCTTGTAAATGTCCACCTCTTCTCCGAAATAGAATACATCCCCGTGCTCTTTACAAATTGCAAAAAAGTTCCTCGAGATCTCCTTGAGTTTTCCGTCCACTTCCTCCCGTTCTTCCACAATTCTCGTTATTACATCACCGATCTTTTTTGTTTTATCCAGAACGGTAATAACCACTTTCTCCTCGCTGCTTTCCAGCGTAAGTTGATGACCGGGTTCGAGAATAAAGAACCGATTCCTGCCGACCGAAGAAAACGTGCAGTTCTCCTGATGAAATGAGTCGGTCCATTTTTTTTCCTGCTTACTGCCCGGTTCTGCTTCTTTACCTGCCTTCTCCTTGATCTCAATGACTTTCCCTTCAGGTGAGATTTCAACTTCGTACTCTTTTTCCCCGGAACGTATTTCCACGTCATACTGGCCGGGGTCCTTGCCTTCGACCTCCTTTTCAATTTTTATAATAAGGCCCTGTGGAAAGGCCTTGTCAATAGCTTTTCTTATAACAGCCGGAAGTTCCGACTGCCGGATGGTAACTTTTCTCTCTTGCTCTGCTGCATCAGAGGGACAGGCTATGACCACTAGCAGCGCCGACCACACGACAGCAAAGAAAATTACCTTAAAACAACCTGAGTGAAGTTTCATGACGAACCTCCTTTACTAATTGTGAATTCCCCTTTTATCACGAATTTGAATTGGCTCTTCCATATACAATGTCTCACGGCTATTATAACAATGGTTGGTCAAATTTCAATTGAGTTTATCTTCCGGAGACAACATGTATGTTGTTTTCAGGCAAGACAGTGTCTTTTTAAACTCTTTGTTGCTCAGTGGACGTTCCCACATAAGTAACCGGGCCAATTCACCGTCAAAGGACTCATGGCCCGGATGGTTCGTTGCATCACGTTCCTGTCCAATCGCCATCTTGGACGAGTTCGCCTTTGGATTTACGGGAAAAGGTCTGGACGCCGCTGGTTTGGTCCCATTGACAAAAAGCTCGATGGCAACTTTCCCTGTTCCGGCGCCCATACGGCCGGCGATTATATAGTAGCGATTCGTTTGAAGTTTGGGACCGGTAACCTGAGGATTGTTCTCATCCCACCGGCCGAATGTGATGCCGTTTCGTGAACCCGTCCAGAGTGTGTTATCATCCTTTAGACCAGCCCAAAATCCTTCGTATTTCCCGCCGTTTCTCAAGTTCCCGAAAAAGGAATTCACGTCCTTGAGGCCGGATACTTGTTTGTAAACCGACATCACGGCAAACCACGTGTAGCCACTGCCTGTAATAAGATGGTCGAAGGCGTCTTCATTGTAATTGATCAGTTCCTGTCGTTTAAACACTACGGTATTATGACCTCCAATGGCTTTCACTTTTTCCTTCAGCTTAGGGTGTCCCGTTCCCTTTTCGTGGCTGGCGTCTCTCGTTGCTTTGAAGACTCTGGCCTTGAAGTCCACCTGATTTTTCCAGGACGAGACTAACCCATTAACTGTTTTGATTCCTCGATCCGCGTCGAGATCCAGGATTAGGCCTTTGCGCACAATTTCAGTCTTTGCTTTGGGATCCGATTTTGCTCCGAGTAGAGCGGTGCCGGTCAATGCCATTACAAATACAAGGAATAGAAAAGTATGGTTTTTAGATTGTATCATTGTTTAACTCCTTTCCTTATCCGGACAGCCCGGATATTAGTACCGTAAAAGAACTCGTACCGAGTGAATGTCTATATTGAATTGTACCCTCAATCCTCGAAGATGCAAGAATTAGTGGCACGGAAAATAACACACCTAAGTTACTGCCTGATATCTATATTTGTTAATATTCCGGCAAAAGGCCGGTTATTAAAAACCACGATGGAGCAAGTTAAATAAATTGTCAAGATGAAGGCTGCCGGAGAGCGAATAAGTACCATTGTCAGGACTACAGGTGTAAGTTGGCGGACGGTTTACAGGGTACTGCGCAGGGTAGAGGATGGAGATATTAAAGTTGCCTGAACTTCATGACAGTCTTTGAAAAGGTAGCTCAACGAGAGCAAACAACTTCCATCACTACAAACACCAACAGCAGTAGTCGCAAGAATTTGTTTGGCTCTATAAACAAGGTGACCATGGATAAGGAATGGATTTAATTGCTTGCAATTCGAGGGAGATTTTGACATTATAGTGTAATCGGAAGGCTTGATTGCGTAGTCAAGCCTTTAATATGGGAAATGTCAAATGAGAAGTATTCGCATTACAATTATCATATCAATTCATTGTGCTGGGATATTTTTGTGTGGGTGTGTTCGTAGGCCAACATCTGCACTT
>JAABXR010000175.1:323-607 GCA_011776225.1 Phycisphaerae bacterium | reverse complement strand
GAAGGCTCAAAATATCGTGGCTCCCAAGTAATACCGGGTAAGAAAATTAACTTTGTGTACACAATGGTTCTCGGTCCAAAGCTTTCATCAATCAAATACCTAAATTTGAGCGATGACCAAAAAGCATCTATCATGAAGACAGCCGTCATCCTAAATACTGGCAGCTGAAATACGATTTGAATTATTGCTATAAATATTTTCACACACAATAGTCGTCATACCGCTCATGCTCTAAGTCCCAGCCCTCCCTAACATAGTACCATTCGGTCGTATCTATATTCATC
>JAABXR010000175.1:0-191 GCA_011776225.1 Phycisphaerae bacterium | reverse complement strand
CTTCCCTGTTAGAAGACACTGTTCACTTATTTCGGATAGCAAACTCCGCACCACTGCCCACAAAAAATCGAGTTCGAAGTCCCGACGGTTGATTTGGATTATTTCTGCTTGGCTGGTTCCGGGCTGTATACATCCACGTCGCGAGTTTTGATGTCCTTGACGTTTTTTAGCACGATGGGTCCGGCCACCTT
>JAABXR010000231.1 GCA_011776225.1 Phycisphaerae bacterium | reverse complement strand
AAAGGAGACCTCGAAGCAAATAGCGGTACTAATGAGCGGTGGGGTCGACAGCAGTGTTACGGCGCATCTGCTCAAAGCAGCTGGCTGGGAGGTATTGGGTATTACGATGAAAATACCAATATCTTGCGATACAGGCGGCCGTCACTGCTGCGGTGCGGACGCCGCAATTGTCTGCAAAGAGTTGGATATACCCCATTATTTTGTTGATGTTACCAGGGCTTTCAACGAGCTTATAATCGAACGGTTCCGTCAATACTATGCCAAAGGGCAAACCCCGAATCCATGTGTTGACTGCAACAGCTTGCTGAAATTTTCTTTAGTTTGGGATTTCTTGGAAAAAAATTTCGGCATCAGGTATCTTGCTACGGGCCATTACGCACGTGTTCTCAAAAGCGGTAATGAAGTTCGGCTTGGCCGGGCAAAGGACAAGACCAAGGACCAGAGCTATTTTCTCTATGGCATTGGGCGAAAAAAACTTCCATACTTTGTTCTTCCATTGGGCGAGTTGACAAAAGAACGCGTACGCCAGATCGCCGCCCAACAATATCTAAGCGTTGCTGAAAAGGGTGAAAGTATGGAATTGTGTTTCGCCGGTGAAGGTAACTATCGAAAAGCTTTAAGCGGTGAGCAGACCTGCCAGTCCGGTGATATTACAGATATGCAGGGAAATAAGATAGGCACGCATAAAGGCATATCAAATTATACCCTCGGTCAAAGGAAAGGGATTGGTTTTGCCGGAGGCAGGCCGCTTTATGTGGGCAAAATAGATGCACAGGCCAATATCATCGCTTTAGGGGACAGAGAAGAAATCAGCTTTCGTACTATTAAGGCAAACCAAATAAATATTCTTATTCCTGAGAAACTCGCCGTAGGCGAGCGATGTTTCGGCAAGATTCGCTCGTATGGCGATCCCCAGCCCTGTGGGATTATTGATGTGCGTGAAGAAACCATGACGGTTGAGTTCGACGAGCCACAATTTGCACCGTGCCCCGGCCAAAAGCTCGTCCTCTTTGATAGTGCCGATAATATCGTGGCTGGCGGCACAATATCGCCCTAAATAACAGATTAAACCTGAATTGTAAAATATATAAAATTTTTTTAGAACATATTATACCCCCTAGGGGTATAATGGTAGTGCAGTTATAAAAGGAGCAATAAGATGAAAACAAATCCAAGTCATGTTGATAATCTCGTGGCATTAAGGCGAATTGAGGGCCAGGTTCGCGGTGTTCAAAGGATGATCGAAGAACGTAAATACTGTATCGATATTTTGAACCAGATATATGCCGTCAAGGGTGCTATTGGCCGGGTAGAAGAGAAGATATTGGAAAAGCACTTTCGAAATTGCGTGACCGAGGCTGTAAGAGGTAGTTCTGAAAAAGAAAAACAGCAAAAGATGGATGAAATTTTCAAATTGATACATCAAACACGAAGATGTTAAAATGTAATCAGGTGCTTCGTTTGTACCGTGTGATGAAAAAGTGCAGCTGTGTATATTTAAGGGGCAAGACATGAATAGAGGGATTTTCAGAATAGCGCTTATGGCTGTGCTTATCTGTATACCGTCTTCGTTGGCATCACAGGAAAAAAGCGAGCCGAACGTTCCGGTAAGTCTTAATGATTACCTGCGATATGCGGCTATGAATAATGCCGGGCTCAAGGCTGCTTTCGAAAAGTGGAAAGCTGCTGTTGAGCAAGTGCCTCAAGCCGGGACACTGCCGGACCCAAAATTCAACTATGGTTACTTTATTGAGGAGGTTGAGACCAGGGTTGGGCCGCAAAAACAAAGGTACGGGATCATGCAGGTGTTTCCCTGGTTTGGAAAGATTGAGGCCCGGAAGGACACAGCGGCGGCCAGCGCAAAAGCAGCCAGGAAGCAGTACGAGGCAAAAAAGTTCAAGCTGTTTTTCGAAGTCAAAGAGGCATTTTACGAATATACTTATTTGGCCAGAGCGATTGAGATAGCCAGGGAAAATCTGGATCTGGTCAAGAGTTTTGAAGAGGTAGTGCGGGTAAAGTATACCGCAACGGCCGTGGCGCATCCTGATTTCATTCGGGCACAGGTTGAGCTTGCAAAAATTGAAGATGTGCTCAAGAACCTTGAGGATTTAAGAGATCCGATTGTGGCCAGGCTCAACGCTGTCCTTAACCGCCCAGGCTTTGAAATGCTGCCGTGGCCTCGCAGAGAGAAATTTGAGCCGGTACAAATACAACGTCAGAAATTAATAGAGCTTTTGAAGCGGATGAATCCTGAACTTGCGGCACTGGACTTCGAGCTCGAAGCGGCAAAGAGCAAAGTAGAGTTGGCGAAGAAAAAGTTCTATCCCGATATAGGCGTGGGTGTCGACTCGATTCAAACCGACGGCGGGGATGATGCGGTGATTTTGATGTTTTCCATGAACCTGCCAATCTGGCGCGACAGTTACAAAGCGGCCCACCGGCAGGCAAAAGCAAATGTAAGAAAGACATCGCAGCAGAAGAGGGAAAAAGAAAATACGCTTATAGCTCGTGCCGCGAGGGTGCTGTACGATTTTGAGGACAGCGACAGAAAGATAAAACTTTATGGAGATATCCTTGTGCCGAAGGCCGAAGAGCTTTTAGGAGCATCCGAAACGGCCTATACCGGCGGGACGATAGATTTTTTGAGCCTGGTAGATGCTCAACGGACGCTGCTTGAGTACCAGTTGCGATACGAAAGAGCGGTAACGGACAACCGGCAGAAATTGGCCAATCTGGAGATGCTGGCCGGCACTGAACTACCGGTCCAACAGGACAAATAATTGATATACTCGAAGAATATAGATAACACCATATAAGAAGGGTGTATTAGCCATGGAAAATAATAAAAAGAAATTATGGTTTCGAACTACGGGAGTAAAGATTGCTATTGTCGCAGTCATCGCATTTGCCGCAGGCTTTTTGATAAAGTCATATTTACAACCCTCCCCGGCTGAGGCAGAACATAAACATCCCGCCGGAGATGATACTAAACAGCAACAAAAGTGGTGGACGTGTTCAATGCACCCGGAGGTCCGCCTGCCGAAGCCGGGTATATGCCCCAAGTGTCCTATGGAATTGATTCCTGTGACATCTTCGGCTTCCGATATTGGCGAGAGAGAGATTTCCTTTTCTGAGGCGGCGATTAAACTGATGGAAGTTGAAACAACAGCCGTGGAAAGAAAGTTTGCAACGGCTGAAATCCGAATGGTCGGTAAGATAGATTATGATGAGACACGAGTGAAACATATCACGGCCTGGGTCCGAGGAAGGATTGACCGCCTTTATGTGGATTTTACGGGCGTCAACGTCAAAAAAGGCGACCACATGGTTTATCTCTACAGCGGCGAGCTCTTAGGAGATCAGCAGGCTCTATTAGCTGCAATTGCGGGAGCCAGGAACGTAAAATCCGAAAGTTTCACCCTGGCGACCAGGTTAAAATCCGCAAATGTCGAGGCCGTCAGAACGAGGTTGAAGCTGCGCGGCTTAACGGATAAACAGATTGCAGAGATTGAGGAAAGCGGCAGGCCGGTAACACACTTAACCATCTACTCCCCTATCGGCGGGACGGTTATTGAGAAAAAAGCCACCGAGGGAATGTACGTTGATGAGGGTACGCACATTTATACCGTCGCAGACCTTTCGCATCTGTGGGTGAAACTGGACGCTTACGAATCCGATCTACCCTGGATTAAGTACGGCCAGGAAGTCGAATTTACTACCGAAGCATACCCCGGCCAGGTTTTCAAAGGAAAAATAAGCTTTAGAGACCCAGTGCTCAATGCCAAGACCCGCACAGTCAAACTCCGGGTAAATGTGGACAATACAGAAGGCAAACTCAAACCCGAAATGTTTGTAAGGGCTGTTGTTCGCTCTAAGGTTGCCGGTGGCGGCAAAGGTAATGGCGCCTGAAATGGCGGGCAAATGGATTTGCCCCATGCACCCTGCCGTCGTCAAAACAGAAGCGGGCGATTGCGATATCTGTGGTATGGATTTGGTTACAACAGAATCGCTCGGATATGTCGTTGATGCGCCAAAGCAAGCACCTTTGGTCATCCCTGCAACGGCTCCTTTGATTACAGGGACGCGCGCTGTTGTTTACATTAGGGTGCCGGGCGCTGAGAAACCGACTTATGAGGGCAGGGAGATAATCCTTGGTCCCAGGGCGGGTGATTATTACATAGTCAAATCGGGCCTGACGGAAGGTGAAGTCGTCGTAACAAATGGCAACTTCAAGATTGACTCGGCCCTTCAGATACAGGCAAGGCCCAGTATGATGAATCCTGAGGGAGCTGACATGCCGCGCCATCATCATGTAACGGGCCATACAGCAAAGCAATCCACGGACGGCCCCGTTGAGCAGAAGCTTTGTCCCGTAATGGGTCTGGCGATTAACAAGGACCTCTTCACTGTATATAAAGGCAAAAAGGTTTACTTTTGTTGTCCGGGCTGTAAGCCGGAATTTGAGAAGAATCCCCAAAAGTATCTGTCTAAACTGCCACAGTTCAGGGAATAATTCTAAAAGCTTTTTTGAAAGGAGACACAAAATGAATAGTAAAAGGAAAAATGTAGTAACGATATGTTTGTTGGTTGGTGTTTTACTGCTTGGAGTGATTGTACTGCAGGGGTGCAAAAAATCGGATTCGGATAGTACCACCGAGCAGGAAACGAAAAAGTGGGTTTGTCCAAAGCACCCTGATATGACTGCAAACAGGGCTACTAAATGCGCCAGATGTGGCATGGATATGGTGCCAATAAAGGCTGAGCAGAAGCCTGAGGCAATGTTACCGCCCACAAAGGTAATGGCTGCAGCGGGTGAACAAACGACCTGCCCGATAATGGATGCGCCTATTAACAAGAATATTTTTATTGAATACAAGGGCAAGAAGGTCTACTTCTGCTGCCCCGGCTGTGAAGATAAGTTCAAAGCAGAACCAGAAAAGTATCTTGCCAAGCTGCCTCAGTTCAAACAATAAAGATGGACGTAGAATTCAATGAATGAGCCGTTAAGAAATGTTGAAGGTCCGCCTCCCGGATTACTCGGCAAACTCATACGATTTTGCCTTGAGAACAAGCTGGTAGTCGGGCTGTTCGTGATAATAATCGTCGGATGGGGTTTTATGGCAGCTCCATTTGACTGGGAACTCGGCGGGCTGCCTCGCAGGCCCGTTCCCGTCGACGCGATACCGGATATAGGCGAAAACCAGCAAATAGTTTTTACCAAATGGATGGGCCGGTCGCCTCAGGATGTAGAGGACCAGATAACGTACCCTTTGACGGTCTCACTACTTGGAATTCCCGGCGTAAAAACAATCCGAAGCCAGTCAATGTTCGGATTTTCGTCGATATACGTTATTTTTGACGAGAATGTGGGCTTTGACACGGCTCAGAACCGTATTTTAGCTAAGCTAAACAGCCTTCCGATAGGATGGCTGCCTGAAGGCATACAACCGGCACTTGGTCCCTACGCCACCGCACTGGGACAGGTCTTCTGGTACACGCTTGAAGGTCTTGACCCCAATGGTAATCCCGCAGGTGGCTGGGACCTGGATGAACTTCGGACGATTCAGGATTGGAATGTCCGGCTTAGGCTTATGAGCGCTGAGGGAGTAGCCGAAGTCGCATCCGTAGGAGGATTCGTCAAAGAGTATCAAATAGACGTGGACCCGGATGCGATGCGCGCCTACAAGGTCGGATTGAGTGACATATTCAGGGCCGTGAAAGAATCTAATATCGACGTTGGGGCGCGGACTATCGAGATAAACAAGGTGGATTACGTTGTCCGCGGTCTGGGCTTCATCAAGCAACTATCGGACATAGAAAAGACCGTCATAAAGGTCAATGATAATGTCCCCATATACATCAAGGATGTTGCAAAGGTTTCATACGGACCGGCACTGCGGCGGGGAGCCCTGGATAAGGGTGGTGCCGAAGCCGTCGGCGGGGTGGTGGTTGTCCAGTACGGTTATAATCCTCTAAAGGCCATCAAAAATGTAAAAGATAAGATTGAGGAGATATCGCCCGGGCTTGGCAAAAAAATCCTGCCCGATGGTACGGTTTCGAAGGTGACAATTGTACCTTTCTATGACCGTACCGGTCTCATTTACGAAACGCTCGGCACATTAAGTACCGCCCTCACCGAGGAAATACTGGTTACGATTATCGTCGTTGTCGTTTTGGTCCTGCATCTTAGAAGTTCTGTACTGATTAGCGCACTGCTTCCCCTGGCGATACTGATGAGCTTTATAGCAATGAAGATCTTCGGGATAGATGCAAATATCGTGGCTCTGTCGGGGATTGCGATTGCAATCGGAACGATAGTGGATATGGGTATAGTGATATGTGAGAACATCTTAAAGCATCTCGATGAGGCGAACCCCGAGGATAACCGGCTGGAGGTTGTTTACCGTGCAGCCACCGAAGTCGGTAGCGCGGTTTTGACCGCCGTCTCGACTACGGTTGTCGGCTTTTTGCCGGTCTTTACGATGACCGGGCCCGAGGGCAAGCTGTTCAAGCCGCTGGCATTTACCAAGACATTCGCCTTGATTGCCTCGATAATAATTGCCTTAACAGTAATACCCCCGGCCGCCCATATTCTTTTTACAAGGAAAGTTACTCTCAAAAAGATCAAGCGATACATATTGGGATCTCTTCTAATTGCCGTTGCTATTGTGGCCGGTTTTTGGCTTCGATGGTGGATAGGTATTCTTATTGGCGCAATTGGACTGTATCATCTTTTAAAAGAACGTATTCCAAAAAGAATAAGCAAACGGTTCCCCTTGCTTGCCAACGTGACGGCAATTATCGTGGTCGGCGTAATACTTACCGGACACTGGCTGCCTCTGGGGCCGGCCAGGGGATTGATTCGAAATCTTATTTTCGTGGCTCTGCTTATCGGAGGACTGCTGTTATTTTTCAAGTTTTTTCAAAGGTACTATACGCAGATTTTAGGATTGTGCCTGGCTCATAAAAAGGCGTTTCTCNNAAAAGGCGTTTCTCTTGATACCACTTGGACTTGTGATTGCTGCCGGATTTATATGGCACGGTCTCGGTAAAGAATTCATGCCGCCCCTGGACGAAGGCTCATTCCTGTATATGCCTATCACTATGCCTCACGCTTCCATCGGGGAGTGTCTGGATGTGCTGCAAAAGCAGGATATGGCATTTCAGTCTATTCCTGAGATAGAATCGGTAGTCGGCAAAATCGGCAGGGTCGAATCGCCGCTTGATCCGGCACCGATATCAATGGTCGAGACGGTCATCAACTACAAATCAAAATACAAAACCGACAAAGACGGTCGATTAGTTCTTGACGAAAATGGAAAACCTGTTCGTCAATGGCGAGAG
>JAABXR010000190.1 GCA_011776225.1 Phycisphaerae bacterium | reverse complement strand
AATATCTTCAAGCTAAAACGGTGCAGAACGCCCGAGGACAACGCCGCCTATGAAAAGCACTTCGCCGCGATGCTGAACTTCGCGACCCTGCCTTTCTACTGGTGGAATTACGAAAGACGGCAGGGCAGACCCGATGATGCCCGCACCGATGAGATTGTCCGCTGGTGCAAAGCCAACAATATTACGACCAAGGGCCATCCCCTCGCCTGGAACTGGGGTGAACAAAGATGGCTGCCCGAAGAACCGGAAGAAGCCATGAGACTGCAGTTCAAGCGAATCGGTCGTTGTGTTAGCCGGTTCAAAGGCGATGTCGACATCTGGGACGTGGTCAACGAGGCCACACATTATGACCGGCCTAATCCCAAGCAAAATGCTCCTAAGTTGACCGAGGCTATTCGAAAAATGGGTGTTGGAGAATATGTACGCCAGGCATTCAAAACGGCACGTAAAGCCAATCCCGAAGCAACGCTGCTTATAAATGACTATCGAACAGACCCGGCTTACCCCAACAAGGTTATTTCCAAACTCGTCGATGACGATGGCAAACCACTTTACGATGTCATCGGTATCCAGTCACACATGCACGGAGGCTGCTGGCCTGTCAAAAAGACCTGGGATGTCTGCCAGCGATTCGCCAAATTCGGGAAGCCGCTGCATTTCACTGAGACTACAATTGTTTCCGGCCGGAGAACGAACGAGGGTTGGAACACCACGCCGGAGGGCGAAAAGTATCAGGCCGAGAAAGTGCCCGAGTTCTATACCGTTCTATTCTCACACCCTGCCGTCGAGGCCATCACCTGGTGGGACTTCACAGACCAGGGTGCATGGCAGCGGGCCCCGGCCGGTTACCTCCGAAAAGACATGACGCCCAAGCCTGCTTACGACAAATTATACGGCTTCATAAAGGGCAAATGGTGGACGAAAACAAAGGCAACGCTCACTGACGGTGGCAAAGCCCGTTTCCGGGGCTTCTTTGGTCAATACAAAGTTACGGCACGCGTAGCTGGACGTCAACTGACCGGAACTATCTCGTTCGATAAGAGCGTTGAGAAAGCAATAGATGTCAAATTGACGTAATCAAAGTTGTAAGAGTTCCGGCTTTTGTCTAAGGATTTTTATGCGTAAAGTATTTCCTGTCTATATTCTCGGGGTATTGTTTTTTGCCACAACGTGTAATCTCAATGCTCCGGCACGGGCTGAGAATAAGGCCCTGCAATCCTCTAAACAAAANNTGAGAGTAAAGCCCGGCAAACCTCTAAGCAAAAGTATATCAAGGTGCCCGTTAAGAGAAAGCCGACAGACAGTGATTGGACCTTGCGCGATACCCGTACAATCGAGTTGCTTGAGGGTTTCCAGCCGGGCTCAGGGAAGGTTCGGCTCAGCAAATATGGCGGCCGGCTTGACAAAAAGGTCGAGACAAAAGGCTTTTTTTATCCAAAGAAAATCGGTAATAGGTGGTGGCTCGTGGATCCCGAGGGCAATCTTTTTATCAATATCGGTGTCTGCAGCGTCAATAGGGGGCGTTCGAGGATCAGCCAAAAACCTGCGATAGAGAAGTTCGGTACCTGGGAAAAGTGGGCCGAGTTCTCGACGGCTCTTCTTACCAGACACGGCTTCAACGGGATAGGCGGCTGGTCGGATCCCTCTCTCTTGCGAGACAACATCGAATCCAGTGGTTTATACACTTTCCTGGAGTTTCATGGGTTCTTTCGGCGGGTCAAAGAGGCTCACCCGGCAGGAGCCGGGACATCTCGGATATCCAGATAAATGCATTCCGGTTTTCCATCCGGATTTTGAGAAGTTCTGTGATGATTACGCAAAAAGGCTCGCGACAACTAAAGACGATCCCTGGCTGATAGGCCATTTCTCTGATAATGAACTGCCCGTTGTATCTGATATTCTCGACAGGTCTTTGCAACTTGATGTGAACAATCCAAACCTTCGCTACGGCTATGAAGCAGCCAGGAAATGGCTGAGGAAAAGAAAGGGCGAAGACGCGGCCCTGTCGGATATAACTGATGCAGACCGGCAGGCATTCCTTTGTTATGCCTTTGACAGGTATTATCGCATTACCACCAATGCCATCCGCAAGTATGACTCGAACCATCTATGTCTTGGCCCAAGGCTGCACGGAGGAGCACTACGCATGTCGGGCGTATTCAGGGCGGCGGGAAAGTATCTGGACGTGATAGCGATAAATTATTATGGCGCATGGACACCCGACCGAAAGAGAATAGCGATGTGGATTGCTGAGTCCCGCAAGCCCTTTATGATTACCGAGTTCTACGCCAAGGGTCACGATTCCGGCCTGCCTAATGTCTCCGGTGCAGGCTGGCTTGTTCCTACCCAAACCGACAGGGCGCGGTTCTATCAAAATTTCACTCTCGGTTTGCTCGAATCCAAATCCTGTATCGGCTGGCACTGGTTTAAGTACAGAGATAATAATCCACAGGATTTGAGTACCGATCCATCGAATCGAGATTCGAACAAGGGGATAGTCAGCTATAAATACGAGCCGTACATTGCATTGCTTCGGGAAATGAAGAAACTCAACAATGAGGTGTACTCCCTTATTGATTATTTCGATTCTCGCTGAGCATCCTAACATCAAAACATTATCTCGTATTTGAAATCATATTAGGTAGTAATCCAGCTTTTGGCATTTTCCTGTACTCTAAGAGTTCCACCAATAATTGGCAGGATTCTCGAATATGGGAAAAATTAATTGCATATCAGATTTTGCACCGTATAATGTAAACACAAAATAAGAATAGTGTTATAAGTCTTACGGGAACGCTAAGTGCAATATATCGCTATATTTAAGGAGGACTCAAAATGCATTCTGACAAAAACTGTACCAAATCCTGCTGTTCCTGTTCAATGAGCCGTCGTGGTTTCCTCGCTGCTGCCGGTGCTATGGCGGCAGCTACGCAGACCAGCCTGTTAGACTTCACCTCTTCGCTGTTTGCCGCCGAACCGAAATCCACTAAAAAGGGGCGCGTCCGCGTAGTATTTATTCGCCCGGATATCGATAAGTACTGGATGGGCTGGCCAGGCGCCGCCTACGATATCAAAGCCCGCCAGAAACAGTACACTAAGATTCTCACCGATGCGGTGAAGAAACTCAACATCGACCTTCATATAACCCATGAGCCTCTCCATACCGATAACCTCGTAAGCGCATTCC
>JAABXR010000165.1:2271-7098 GCA_011776225.1 Phycisphaerae bacterium | reverse complement strand
CGTTGATATTATCTGGTCGGAAGGTGCATTGTATTTTATGGGATTTGAAAACGGATTAAAACGGTGCCATCAACTTTTAAAAGACAAAGGCCACTTAGCCGTGACAGAACTTGTATATATCGCTGACAACCCGCCGGATGCCGTGATTGAATACTTCGAGGAAGAGTACCCGGACATTAAAAATATTGAAGTCAAAATTGAAGCAATTCAAAAAGAAGGATTTAAGTTAATATCGAACTTTAGATTACCGGAATCGGCGTGGTTCAACAGCTATTATTTACCGATTGAAAAAGAATTACCCCGCCTGAATAAGAAATACGAAGGGAATGAGACGGCGCTGGGCGTTTTTGAGGGTTTCAGGAATGAGATAGATTTTTACAGTAAGTATTCGAAATATTACGGTTATGAATTTTTTGTAATGCAGAAATAATCGGCGAAAATACAGGGAAAACGGAGACATTAGGTGTTTGAGGAACTTGAAGATATCAACAGCCGGCCTGAACCGTTCGAGTTTTACACGGCCAGTGATTTGTGGACAGATGAGCATACGTCGGAGCAGATGCTTAAGTATCATCTGAAGGAAGACGTTGATCTTTCATCGCGAAACACGGATTTCATCGACCGTTCGGTTGAATGGATTATCTCTCACTTTGGAATCGGGGCGGGTACAAAGGTTGCGGATTTCGGCTGCGGGCCAGGATTGTATACGACGAGGCTGGCCCAAAAGCAGGCGGATGTTACGGGGATAGATTTTTCGGAGAGGTCGATTCAGTATGCACGGGAAGTCGCAACCAAGGAGGGGCTTTCCATCCGATATGTAAATCAGAACTACCTGGAGTTTGAAACAGATGACCGTTTCGATCTGATGATTATGATAATGTGTGACTTCTCTGTTCTCAGCCCGGAGCAAAGAAGGACCATGCTGACGAAGTTCCACAGGTTTCTGAAACAGGGTGGCTCTGTTCTCCTCGATGTGCATTCACTGAATATGTTCGAACAGCGAGAAGAAACCGCGGTATATGGGATCAATACCCTCGATGGCTTCTGGTCTGCGAAGAGATACTATGGATTTGTGAATACGTTCAAGTACGAAAGAGAGAAGGTAGTGCTTGACAAATACACAATTATCGAAGCCGACCGCACGCGAACTATTTATAACTGGTTTCAGTGTTTCAGTCCTGAAACGCTGGAGAGGGAGTTTGTTGAGTGCGGATTTACAATCGAGCAGATTTTTTCTGATGTTGCAGGGAAGCCGTTCGATTCAAAAGGCAATGAATTTGCAGTTGTGGCCAGGAAGATGTAGAAGAATCAAAAACACAGAATGCTTCGGTGAATAAGAACGGGGGAGAGAAGCCCAACCTATCAAAGCTGCGGTATTTTTAATCGAACCACTCGTCCTTGGGATCAAAGGCGGGGATAGAGACGTTGACTATACGCATTTTACCGACGGCTCGATGTCGGCAGCCGGGCTTTATGAAGACAGCAGTAAAAGGTTTTACAGGTTTGGTTTCGCCATCCAGCTCCATGTGCCCGGTGCCTTCGAGGATAAGGTAGACCTCGGTTAGTTTTTTATGGTAATGGATCTTCGCATCCTGCTCAATGTCGACTATGTGCATCGTGGCAAGTTGATTTTCGGGATTTACAAATGCCCGTCGTGAAAAGCCGCAGGGGCACTTGACGGCATCGATATCGTCGAATTGTTCTATCATATAGTTTGCCATATTCTGCTCCACAAAGAGGCCCGATTTTTCTGATAACGAGGGCGAAACTAAAAATTCTTGTAATCCCAAAGTTCCTGGAGTATATTCTGCCTAATTGGGGCGATTTCATCAAGAATGTAAAAAAAGTAATGGAATAAATATGATAAACTCTAAAGCCAATGCAATTGTGGCACAATCCGGCGGGCCGACTGCCGTAATCAATTCGAGCGCGTGCGGCGTTATCCAGGAAGCTCAGAAAACAGGTAAAATCGGCCGGGTAATAGGGGCCACAAATGGCATATTAGGGGTTTTAGGAGAGGATTTGTTCGATATTTCGGCTGAAAAGCCGGAGACAATCGAGGCACTTAAGCAAACACCGTCAGCAGCTATCGGCTCGTGCAGGTATAAACTCAAATCAATCGAAGAATCCAAGGCGGATTTCGAACGAATTCTCGATGTCTTCAAGGCCCACGACATACATTATTTCTTTTATGCCGGGGGTAATGACTCGATGGACACCGCCGATAAGGTCAACAAGCTGGCAGCGGATGCAGGGTATGAGCTGGTATGTTTGGGAATTCCTAAGACGGTCGATAATGACCTTGCCTGCACGGACCATTGCCCGGGATATCCCAGCGTTGCAAAATACGTCGCGACGTGTGCAGCGGAAGCCGGCAGAGATACGGAAGCACTTTATACTCACGATACTTGTACTATTCTCGTGGTGATGGGCAGAAACACCGGCTGGATAGCGGCAGCGACGGGGCTTGCCGTGACCTGCCCGGAAGACGCACCGCATCTGGTATATCTGCCGGAAGCGGGCTTTTCGTGGGACAAGCTCGTCGGCGACGTCAAAGAGGTGTANNAGGTGTTTCAAGAGTTAGGCAGGGTCTTTATCGTTGCAGGCGAGGGATTAAAAGACGACAAAGGTGAATATATCGGCGCCGACTCAGGAGAATTCGCCATAGACGACTTCGGTCACGTGCAGCTTGGCGATGCAGGTGGTATGCTCAAGGCCGTGATAGAAAAGGAAGTCGGTATAAAGGCCCGCTTTAACAAGCTGGGCACCAACCAGCGGACTGCTATGCACTTTGCCTCGCTGACCGACGTCAACGAGGCCTATATGTGCGGGCAGATGGCGGTAAGGTATGCGATGGAGGGCGAGAACGGCAAAATGGTAACGCTGGTTCGTGAGGACGGGCCGGGATATAAATGTACGACAGGGCTGGCAGAGCTGCGAGATGTTGCCAACGGCGAAAAGAAAGTGCCGGTCGAATACATAAATGATGCGGGCAATCATATCACCGATGCGATGCGGGATTATGTCCGGCCGTTAGTGCAGGGCGAAGCACCAGTAACAATCGGAGAGGACGGGCTGCCCGTTTTTATGAGATTCGAGCGCAAACCGCTGGAGAAGAAATTACCGAATTACCTCTGATACGAAAGAAGGACAAAAATGAAAGAACTTTTTGATGTCAAAGATAAAGTAATTGTGATTACAGGTGCCGGGGGCGTTCTTTGCGGGGCGATGGCAAAAGCACTTGCCAAGGCCGGGGCAAAAATCGCTGTTCTGGACATAGATGAAGTTGCCGCGGCCGAAGTTACCGATGAAATTATATCCAGTCAAGGCCAGGCAATCGCGGTCAAATGTGACGTGCTTGATAAAAAGAGCATTGAGACCGCGCAAGAGAAAGTCACAACTGAACTGGGCCAAGTCGACATATTAATTAACGGCGCCGGCGGAAACAAGAAGGAAGCCACGACTTCGCCTGACATGTCATTTTTCGATCTACCCAGCGATGCCATCCGGTTTGTTTTCGACCTGAATTTCATCGGGACATTGCTGCCAACGCAGGTATTCGGCAAACAGATGACCGATAACGGCAGCGGAGTAATATTAAACGTATCCAGTATGAATGCCTTTCGGCCTTTGACTAAAATCGCGGCATATTCGGCAGCTAAAGCGGCGGTGAGCAACTTTACGCAGTGGCTGGCCGTACACGTTTGCCAAAACTATTCCAAAGATATTCGGGTCAATGCGATTGCGCCGGGGTTCTTCCTTACCGAACAAAACCGGTTCCTTTTGACCGATGAAACAACCGGCGAGCTAACCGACCGCGGTAAAACGATAATCGACCATACACCGATGGGACGATTCGGTGAGCCGGAAGAATTGATTGGAACAGTGATGTGGCTGTTAAGCGATGCAGCGAAATTTGTCAACGGAGTTGTCGTCCCGGTTGACGGCGGCTTTTCCGCCTTCAGTGGAGTATAATTTTGGGGAGAAGAAAATGACGGATCCTGCACAACCTTTAAAAGACTTTCAGCCGAAAAAGAACTTTTTCGTTGGTATCGATTCGGACGGCTGCGTGTTTGACACGATGGGAATCAAGCATCGGGAGTGTTTCTGTCCCTGGCTGATCGGCTATTTCGGTCTTCAGCCGGTGGCCCAGGCGGCCCGTGAGTGTAAAGATTTTGCGGATCTGTTTTCCAAAACGCGCGGATTTAACCGGCATAAAACCACCAAACGCATCATAGCGGAATTACTTCCTTCCCATCCAATGGTCAAAGCAATGGGCTTTAAGGTGCCGCAATACCCACATTATTTTGCCTGGGTGGATGATCCAGACAGTATGCTAAGCAATGATGGGCTCAAACAGGCCATCGAAAAGGCCACGGACACGGACGTCAAAAAGGAACTGGAAAATGCATTAGCGTGGAGCGAAAAGGTCAACGAATCGATAGGCCAGATTGTCAAGGGTATGCCTCCGTTTCCTCACGTCCGGGAGAACCTGGAAAAAATCACACCTGTTGCAGACGTTATAGTTGTCTCGGCAACCCCAAACGAGGCGCTTGCCCGAGAGTGGGAAGAGCACGATATTGCCAAATACGCCGAGGTCATAGCGGGGCAGGAAATGGGCAAGAAGGCACAGCATCTTGAATATGCCGCAAAGGGCAGATATGAAAAGGACCACGTGATAATGGTCGGGGATGCACCCGGCGATATGAAGGCAGCGAAGGCCAACGATGCGCTGTTTTATCCGATTAATCCCGGTGATGAGGTCAAATCATGGAAGAGATTCCACGACGAGGCCTTCGATAAATTCATGAACGGCGAATACGCTGG
>JAABXR010000165.1:639-2251 GCA_011776225.1 Phycisphaerae bacterium | reverse complement strand
CGAACAAGCAAGAGAAGCGATAGCCGAGTTTTTTGCGCAAAACGACTATACCGGCAAACGGCTTCTTTTGATAGTTCCCGACAATACGCGTTCGGGCCCTATAGGTGATATCTTCAAAATCGTCTACGACTGTCTGGAACAAAAGGCAAAGGAAGTTGATATCCTTGTCGCGCTCGGGACCCATCAAGGCCTAACGGAAGAGCAAATCTGCACAAGGCTGGGCATAACATCCGATGAGCGCAACAGTAAATACGCATCGGTTAAATTCTTTAACCACGAATGGCAAAAACCTGACGCACTTGCATCTATCGGGAAAATCTCCGCCGGCGAAATCGGCAAAATAACCGACGGCCTCTTCGAAGAAGAGGTGGATATCAGGATTAACAAGCTGATTCTGGAATACGATGAATTCTTTATTTTAGGCCCCGTATTCCCGCACGAGGTTGTGGGATTTTCAGGGGGGCATAAGTATATCTTTCCCGGAATCGCAGGTGAGGAAATCATCAATTTCTTTCACTGGCTCGGTGCCGTGTGTACAAATCCTTTAATAAACGGCAATATATGGACGCCGCCAAGGAAAGTTGTGGAGAAGGCGGCATCTTCTATAAAGACGCCGAGAAAACTTTTTGCCATCGTCGCCCNNGCCATCGTCGCCCTGGACAACGAACTCAAGGGGCTGTTTATAGGAGATTGTATTGAGGCGTGGGAAAAGGCGGCCCAGCTTTCCGAGAAAGTTCACATTGTCTATAAAGACAAGCCTTATAAAACGATCCTCGGGATCGCACCCACAATGTATGACGACTTATGGACAGCCGGGAAGGCCATGTACAAACTCGAACCGGTAGCTGCCGACGGCGGGACATTGATTATTTACGCACCGCATATTACCGAAATTTCATACACTCACGGCAAATTCTTAGAGAAGATTGGTTACCATACACGAGATTATTTTCTCAAGCGAATGGACAAGTTCGCCGGCATACCACGTTCAGTGATAGCACATTCCACACACGTTAAAGGCATCGGTACATTTACCGACGGTGTCGAGAAACCAAGAATCAACGTGGTACTTGCGACGGGAATCAGCAGAGAGCGCTGTCGAAAAGTAAATCTGGGATATATGAATCCAGAGCAAATTGATATAGCCAATTACAAAAATAAAGAAGACAAAGGCATTTTGCTGGTGCACCATGCCGGCGAAGTGCTGCACAGATTATCGAGCGGATATATACCACGTATCCCAAATCAATAGTCATAAAAAGCAAATTAGAAAGGGTATTATAAAATGGCAAATGCGGATATCGGCCTGATAGGCCTGGCAGTAATGGGTGAAAACCTCATCCTCAATATGGAAAGCAAGGGCTTTACAGTGGCCTGCTTTAATCGTACGGTTTCGAAGGTCGATGATTTCATCAACGGCCGGGCCAAAGGCAAGAACATCATCGGCTGCCACTCCATCGAGGAGCTTGCAAAGAACCTGAAAAAGCCCCGCAAGGTAATGATTCTGGTCAAGGCCGGGCCTCCCGTGGACGCGTTCATCGAACAGCTTTTGCCAGCCCTCGAAGACGGTGACATTATAATCGACGGCGGCAACTCGCATTTCCCCGATACT
>JAABXR010000165.1:319-555 GCA_011776225.1 Phycisphaerae bacterium | reverse complement strand
GTACTGGGGTATCCGGTGGTGAAGAAGGCGCGCTAAAAGGTCCATCGATGATGCCCGGCGGGTCCCCGAAGGCATGGGAAAGTGTAAAGCCCATCTTCCAGGCAGTCTGCGCAAAGACACCGGACGGCGAGCCGTGCTGCGACTGGGTTGGCGAGAACGGTGCCGGGCACTTCGTTAAAATGACACACAACGGAATCGAGTACGGCGATATGCAGATGATTTGCGAGAGCTATCAG
>JAABXR010000165.1:0-140 GCA_011776225.1 Phycisphaerae bacterium | reverse complement strand
TGAACCTCGGCCAGCCGTTGACACTAATCGGCGAGGCGGTCTTCGCGCGATGCCTTTCGGCCCTCAAGGAAGAGCGCGTGGCGGCATCGAAGGTGCTAACCGGCCCGAAGCCGGATTTTACCGGTGATAAAAAGTCATTC
>JAABXR010000283.1 GCA_011776225.1 Phycisphaerae bacterium | reverse complement strand
ACGCGGGCTTTTGGAATGGAATAGTCCTTATTGCAACATGTCGACTACTATAACTGCGACCTCTTCGGAGGCTTTTTTTTCTGCCAGAGGCTTGACAAGGTTAATCAAATCTCCGCTAAGTTGAGATAAGCCGTTGCTATCCTCCAAAAGATTCTCGATGCTTTCGACAATCGGGTCTATCGAGGTAAAGTACGGCATGAATTCGGGCACCAGCTCTTTTTCGGCCAGGATGTTTACCAGCGACAAAAATCTTGATTTTACGAGCCACCATCCAACCAGATGCCATAAAATCCAGCTCGATTGATACATTATTACCATTGGACAGCCGGCCGCGGTGACCTCCAGAGTCGCGCTGCCGCTTGCGACAATCGCAAAGTCGGCAGAGCGGGCAGTTTCATTAACCGAGCCGATAGTATATTGGCAGTCGAAGGCGGGAATTTGTTTTTCTTTTAAGATTAGTTCTTTCTCAGCGTCCACGGCGACGGTGACAAATGTCATTTCGGGATACTTTTTCTTTAGCCGGGTTGCTATCTGCTGCATTGGGAGCCAGAGCGAGTTAATTTCGGCGTTTCGCGAGCCGGGCATAATGGCAATACGGGAATTTGCCGGGTTGAAATCTGCATAGTTTCTTCTTTGGCCGGGCAAATCGATATGTAATTCATCGAGCATAGGATGGCCGACGAAGACGGCTTCCAAGCCTCTCTGGCCGAACCAATCCTGCTCGAAGGGAAGTATGCAGCAGAGCTTGTCGCAGAATTTGCGGAGTTTGCGAATGCGCCAGCTTGCCCATGCCCAAAGCTGAGGGGCAACGTAGAAAATGGTCTTTATGCCGGCACTTTTTGCGGCTTTTGCGACGTGGAAATTGAAGGACGGGGAATCGCAGACAATTACCAGGTCAACCTTATTATTTTTAAAATATCTCTTTATGCGCCTTACCACACCGATAAAGTGAAGAACTTCTTTAAAGGCGTTATAAATCATCGCTGCTTTTCCTGTGGTGCTTTCGAGGAGGTTGCAGCCGGCCGCGGCCATTTTGGGCCCGCCTACGCCGACGAATTCAATATCGTAACCTCTCTGCTGTAAAGAAGTTATCAAACCTGCACAGTGAGCGTCGGCGCTCGGTTCGGCGGCACTTAAAAAGATGCGATATTTTTTGTCTGTATCAGGCATAATAATTTAGGTGTATTTGTTACCAAGAATTGATGAAAACAGCAACCAGATATTATTAGAACCAATCCCAAAACCTCTTTCGACTACGATCGGCTGCAAAGTCCGTGGCTCTGCGTTGTCGGCGAAAAAGGTTCTCGACGTGCCTTAGCACGCCTCCGAGCCTTTTCCACCTCCGGCCTTGCCCACGAACTTTTCGCTCGATCTCGTTACAAAACAGGTTTTGGGATGGGTTCTAGTATTTTGCGAGGGTGAAGATTGTAACCAATCCTGGACGCTGCCAGGAAGCGGAGGAAGCGATCCAGCGTATTTAGCCGGGAGGGGACTGCGGGGGGTGTTTTTGCTTTGACGTATTTAGGAACTTTGTTTAATGTGATGTGCAAAATAGATTCGGTTTGTCACAGATGAAATTATGCAATTTTTTGAAAGGAGACTTTTGAGATGAAAAGAAGAGAATTTCTTGCGGCGGGTATTGCGGGGACAGCTGGTATAAAGGCAGCAGCAGCGAGTATAGATAAAAACGAGAAGTCAAAACGGCAATACTTCGAACTGAGGCAATATCATGTGATTAATCGGTCCAAGGTTGGCGAGGTGGGCGATTTTCTGCGCGAGGTGGGGATACCCGCGATGAACAGGATAGGGATTCAACCGGTCGGCGTTTTTACTCCGATGTATGGGGCGAGCAGCTCGACACTGTATGTTCTGCTTGTGCACAGGTTTCTGGATTCGGTTGAGCAGGCATCTGAACGGCTGCTCGCTGATGAAGAGTTTCGAAAGTCAGAGTTTGTTAATGCGACGTTGGGCGAGCCGGGATACGTGCGTATGGAGAGTTCGCTTATGGTGGCTTTTAAGGATATGCCAAAACTGGAAGTGCCTGAAAAGAAATCGAGGATTTTCGAACTTCGGATCTATGAGAGTCACAGCGTCAAGGCGGGCAAGAAGAAGATCGAGATGTTCAATGAGGGCGGTGAGATAGCGATATTCAGGAAGACTGGTTTGCAGCCGGTGTTTTTCGGTGAGACTTTAATAGGACCGAAAATGCCGAACCTGACCTATATGCTGGTATTTGATGATATGACAATGCGCGACAAGAGGTGGCGTACCTTTGGTAGTGATCCTGAGTGGAAGAAGCTGCGGGCGAATCCCGCTTACAAGGACACCGTTTCCAATATCACAGACATAATCCTGCGGCCGACTCGATATTCACAGATATAATTGTTTTAAAGACCGTGGGGATGGAGAGTTAGTTACTCGATAAAGACGGCTGAATACCAGTTTTGTTCTTGGTCCTGATCTTTAAGTGTTTTCAGCGGCAGGCCGAGTTGACGGACCGTCTTGAAAACATCAATTCCGACACTTTGGAGGGCGGGCCGGGCCATTTTAGGATTGACACACTGCTCACTGCGATGGCCCGCGCATTCGGGGCAAAGTGCGCAGTCGCTCAGTGAAAAGGCGAAATAGTAATCCTTGAAAAACGCCTCTTTTTCGAGGGCAAAGGAGACATCCTGGGAGACCTTTTTGCTGGTTGAATGAATTATAATTCCCCATGAATATTTTTCAAAAACCCGGCGATATTCCCAGGGTTTTAACGAGCCGGGCCTCGACGGGCATGTATGTCCCTTTCCCCAGTCACCACAGCCGAACATGCACTTTAATATGGTGCGAGGATCAAAGACAATATCTTTTATTTGAAAAGAAACGGCGTGATCGGCGCCAAGTTTTATTGCTAACTTTATAAAGTAATCCGTATCCATTTGTGTACCTTTTTTACCCATGTAATCTATTGTGATTATAACGCTACCAAATAGCGTATGCAAGGAGATAAAGGGCAATTGAATGGCGAGAGGATGTTGAAGGATTTCTGTGCGAATTTCGTTTGACGAGGAAGGCAGTGTCGGTTACTGTAAATGGGAAGAATAAGTGACTGTTTTTGGATTGAGGCGGCACAATTTTCGGTGATTGAGGATTAAGGGAAAAATGAAAAAGATGCAGATATTTCTATTGGCGCTCTTAGTTAGTGTGAGCCTTGAAATTGTCGAATCAAAAGCGGACGAAATACAACAGGTGTATCCAGGAAAGCAATGGGAGGTCAAAAGGCCGGATGAGGTCGGACTTGATGCGAACAAATTAAAAGCTTTGAGCGATTACGCCGGGGGATTTGGCTGCGTTGTGCGTCATGGGTACATGGTTTATACGTGGGGTGATGCGAGCAGGCGAAAGGATGTTGCGTCGGCGGTTAAACCTGTTTACACGCACTTTCTGCTGAAAGCTATAGAGGAAGGGAAGATAAAGAGCATTGATGAGTCGGTCGCTAAATTCGAGCCGTGGCTTAATTCGCTAAATAAATCACTGGGTTTGAAGGACCGCAAAATTACCTGGAAACACCTTTGCAACCAAATCTCGTGTTATGGTGTGCAGGAGCAGCCGGGGCGGGCTTTTGATTACAGCGATTATAATATGGCGCTATTTTTCGATACGTTGTTTCTGAAGGTATACGGTGCCACCTGGAAGACAATAGATGCGGATGTTTTACATACCGGACTTACCGGCGTTCTTCAATGTCAGGATAATCCGACTTTCATGGCGTTTGGAACCGGTAATCGTCCCGGGCGATTGGCGATTTCACCACGTGACTTTGCGCGTTTTGGACTCTTGTATCTTCGTAAAGGCAAATGGAAAGGCAAGCAGCTTATCAGTGCCGAGCATGCTAGGATGGCTGTTGCGAATCCATTGCCTGTAACAATTCCGCGAACGAAGGGCAAATCGGCAGAGATGATTCGTGGACAGCGCTCGATCGGTGGTGGCAATAACCAATGTGATCACAATGGCAGTTATAGTTATGCGTGGTGGATAAATGGTGTGGGCCGTAATGGGGAGCGTAATTGGCCGGACGTTGGCGCTGATGTGTACGGATGCTTTGGACATGGGGATATACGAGCTGTGGTGGTTTTGTCGGACCTGGATTTGATTGTCAGTTGGAATGATACAAAAATCCGGGGAAACAAAATGGTAAACCATGCTCTGAAATTGCTGAAGGATTCTGTAGCGAATGAACCTAAATCAGGGCAAATAATTGTCGACCCTGAGCATCCACAATGGCTTAAACGCAATGGGCGCGGCCCGTTCTTTATGTGTGGGCCGGGAGACCCGGAAGATTTCCTTTATCGCGGCAAGTTAAATCCAGATGGAACCCGCAACGGCGACCAAATGGCGCTGATTGAGAAACTAAAGGGAACCGGCGCTAACTGTATTTACCTGATGGCCGTGCGGTCACATGGCGGCGACGGCGACAAAACACACAATCCATTTGTAAACAACAATCCTGTCAAAGGTCTTAACGAGAAGGTACTTAATCAGTGGGAAGTATGGTTTACAGAGATGGATAAAAATGGCATTGTCATCTATTTCTTTTTTTATGACGACAGTGCCCGGATTTGGAATACAGGTGATAAAGTTGGCGCAGAGGAGAAAGATTTTATCCACACAATCGTTGACCGATTCGAGCACCATAAGAACCTGATATGGTGTATCGCGGAGGAATACCAGGAAGCGCTGAGCGTTGAACGAGTGAAGAATATAGCGGCACAGATTCGCGCTGCTGATGATTATGGCCATGTGATAGCCGTGCATAAACTCAATGGGCTGGATTTCTCCGAGTTTGCAGATGAGCCGAACATCGACCAGTTTGCAATCCAGTATAATGTGCCAACCGCCGATGCTCTGCATAAAGGTATGGTCAGTGCCTGGAAACGAGCGAAGGGAAAGTACAACCTTAATATGTCTGAAGCGGCAGACTTTGGAACCGGTAAGGAGGCACACAGGAAAAGCTGGGCGTGTGCGATGGGCGGCGCATACGTGATGATTCTGGAAATGTACATTGCTTCCACTTCAGACAGTGATCTACAAGATTGTGGGCGGTTGGTGCGTTTTTTTGAGTCCACTAATTTTAACGAGATGTCGCCGCACGATGAGCTAAGATATGGTGGTACAAAGTACGTATTGGCACAGCCGGGCAGCAGTTATATTGCTTATGCGCCCACCCTCACGGGCAAAATCGGACTAAGAGATATGACTGCTGGTGATTATGAATTTCACTGGTTCGATTGTGCAACAGGAAAAGTGATTCTGCAATCACAAACTATTGCCGCGGGTGACCAAACGTGGAGCAAACCTTCCGGTATTGGTAATGAGGTGGCGGTCTATATCAAACGCATTGTGGAGTAATTTCTCATTCTCCAGCATCCTGATGTGCAACAACAACCGTCTTTCCTTCTCAGAATCCTTGTTGGCACAGGAAAGACTATAAAGACACGTCCTTTCGTTAAGGAATTATTGAGTTTAGTAGAAGCTGAAAGTAAAAATAACCTTGATTAGGAAAATCAATAGTTTGTGATTTCGATGGTAATGGATTTGGAAACGGCACGACCTATCCACTCGTTGTCGAATTCCAGTTTCTTTTTTTGCTCGGGATGAAGCGGTTGCGCTTCAAACATTGCATATATCTCGAATTTAGCCGGCTGGTTGATGTAAAAGTCAAAAAAAGGTGCCCTCAGATAGATTCGCGCATTTTCAGGCACATAGCGCGACTTGTATTTCATATCTGAAACACGAAGGACAGCCAGTTTGATTTTATACCGGCGTTGGTCTGCCGGCTTCATCTCAAGCCACTTGGCCGACATCTTGTAACACTGGGTAGCTGTTCGCATCCTCCGGGCAAAAAGCCCGTCTGTATTACGAAAATAGATATTTTCACCGTAACCTGCTATGTGGTCGAGGATACGAAACGGCTCTTTGGATACGTTATGAACAGTAAGTGTAAGTTCGAACTCCTGCTCCGTGTTTACCCGATTTACATCGGACACCAATTCCAGCTCAAGTTCCTTTGAAAGATTTTTTAGATGATACTGCCGGATAAACTCCGACCGCTTCGGTTCTGACATGTCCCAATGAAAGGCATAGTCGGCCCCCAGTCCCGAGCGATATCGAGGATCGTATAAGTATTTTTTCAAAACATTATGAGCCCATTCAGTATCGATACAAAATAATGCTTCGGCCGCGGCAAAACCATGAATACGTGTTTGGAACAGATTGTCCTCCATTACCTTCTCAAGAATATTTACAGCGTCAGAGTTTCCAACATCTCTGAGTTTTAAGAGATCATAAAATGACAGCCGCGAGAATTCCCAATCCACTCCGGGTTTGCAACGGTCCACAAGATCAGTCAAATCAGGCTCCGGATGAGCGGCGATAATCTCCTTAAACGTCTCAGCCCGCCTGGAGGTTTTCGAACTATTGTCGGCTTTACTGAAACTGCAAAAAACAAGAATAGTAACAACGATAATAACCGACAAAATCGAAAGAACCGAAATGAATCGTCGTTTCTTCATATAAACTCGTTCTGAATCAATCCTTATTTATTTTTCGTGCCTTCACAGATAAATATTAACACATCATCTTACGAAATGTATGTAAATTTGTTGTAAAAACTGACATTTCACATTTATCCGATAAGGGTTTCTGTTGATGTTTTCATGGATTCAGGTAGAATTTGGAGGAGGACTTATTATGGCAGCACCATTTATGAAGCCACAACATAAACTAATCAAGGACAAGGAGAGAATCATGATCAAAAAAGTAATATTCATAAGTGTCATTATTTTACCGTGTGTGTTTTTCTTATTAAGTCCATCTTCGATTACAGCCCAAAAGAAGAGCGGTTTAAATATAGATCCCACGGCGGATATTCATCCAACCGCTTATTTGGAGGGCAGGGTAACCGTGGGGCCGTACACCAAAATCGACGCCGGCACTATTATCACCGGCAACGTGACTATTGGGCATCATACGCTGATTCGGTGCAATGTAACAATCCGGGGAAGCAACAAAATCGGCAACTATACGCACATTTATGATAATGTTAATATTGAGGGCGGCCGGCCCGCCAAAGTTGGCTCATCGAAGGCCGAAGTGCCTGACAGGTCAATCATCGGCGATGGATGCTGGATTAACCATGGCGCGACGATGCACGGAACACAGATAGGTGACGGAGGAGCGATTGGTCTTAATTCGTGCTGTGATTATAATACGAGGATTGGCAAAGGGGCAATCCTGGCAAACGGTAGCGCTACGCACGTCGACCAGGTAATTCCTGAAAACAGCTTCGCAGAGGGCGTGCCCGCTGTTGTCAAGAAAAAGAATATTACCGAGTTGGACCGCGAAAACTACTTCGGATTAAGACCCTCTGTTTGGACCCGCTTCGAGGCGGCCAATATTGAGAAGAGTATTCGAAACAAGAAGGGTTTCTAAAGAGATTATTCAATGTCAAATAGATTTTGCTTTAGGCTAATTTGGAGGCAATCGGTATGTGTGTCAGTAAATCTAAGGCTGTAACCATTTTTTTCTTAATCATGGCAGGCATTTTGCTGAATACTCTCCCTTCAGGAGAGCAAAACGCGAAAGCTGCGACAAATGAGGATACGTTTACTATAACCGCTCGAAGTCGAATAGAGACGTCGGAAGGGAGCGGTAAATACAAGTTGTCCAGTAGTCAACAAAAATGGAAGGCATCGGAGACTGCTATTATCATCTGCGATATGTGGAACGAGCACTGGTGTAAAGGCGCAACAAGGCGAGTCGGAGAACTGGCTGTGCGAATGAACCAGGTAGTTCGCAAAGCGAGTGATAAGGGTGTGCTGATCATACATGCTCCAAGCGGGACGATGGGAAACTACAAAGGCAGTCCTGCTCGCAAGAAGGCCCAGGATGCGCCGAAAGCAGCGAATCTGCCGAAGGACATAGGTAGATGGTGCACATGGATCAACGAGGACGAGAAACAGACAGGATACCCAATTGACCACAGTGACGGCGGATGCGATTGTAAGCCGAAGTGTAAACAGGGGTCGGTGTGGCGAAAGCAGATCGATACTATAGAGATTCGTGACGAAGATGCCATCAGCGACTCGGGCGCAGAAATCTGGAATTTGTTGGAACAACACGACATTAATAACGTCATACTTATGGGTGTTCATACTAATATGTGCGTTCTGGGACGACCTTTCGGATTGCGTCATATGGCCCGGAACGGTAAGAATGTTGTATTGATGCGTGACCTGACCGATACGATGTATAACTCGCGAATGAAACCGTTTGTGAGCCATTTTACCGGTACTGATTTGGTGATCGAGCATATCGAAAAATTCGTTTGTCCTACAATAACCTCGACAACGGTTATGGGAGGGCCGGGATTTGTTTTCAGAAATGACAAACGGCCGCGTGTTGTTTTTATTTCAGCAGAGAGCGAATATGGGGCGGCAGAGTCGCTGCCTGGGTTTGCACATGAGTTGGAGACAAAATACGGATTCTACTGCGAAATACTGCAGGGCAGCACAGAGCGTAGTGGGCCGGAGCGGCACGAGTTTTCAGGTATGGAGTCACTGGAGAATGCGGATTTAGTGGTAGTTTTCGCACGTCGGCGTGCATTTCCCCGGCAGCAGATGAAATACCTGCACCTTTATTTGGAGAAGGGCAAACCTTTGATTGGGCTGCGGACCGCCAGCCATGCATTCGATGCCCGCGGCAAGGGGCCTAAAGATCATGCTGAATGGACTAAGTTCGACTCGGATGTTTTGGGCGGTAATTATCACGGTCATTACGGCAGTGGGCCAACGACAACCGTGACTCTGTTGGATGGGACTGAGAAGCATCCAATACTCACCGGTGTAAAGACGCCGTTTACGAGCGTAAGTTCACTCTACCAGGTAAGTCCGCTTAAGAAATCGACAAAAACGCTGTTGATCGGCACGATTCCAGATAAAGAGCCTGAGCCGGTTGCCTGGACAAACAGTTATGGAAAGTCTCTTGTATTTTATACTTCGCTCGGACATGTGGATGACTTCAAGAATCCTCAGTTTCGCCGATTGCTTGTAAATGCTGTTTTCTGGGCTATAGACAAGCCAATGCCCAAAGATAAGGCTGAAATTAAGAGGCTTGTTACACATTAATAAAGATTTTAGCTAAATATGTGAGTATTATCGGAAACGGCTGCTGAATCTTATGATTGTAGAGCGGGGTAAAGAAGGTCGAATTTTATGAATATTTTGCATTTATTTGTCAACCGGCAGGCTGAAATAGCTGTCTATACTGGTAGATGGAGTTAATGGCCTCGATGGTGAAAACGGACAAAAGCTTGATCGACGCCCATATTAAGGGCGATACGACGGCCTTCGGCGAGATTGTACGCCGATACGGAGATGGTTTGTTGGGCTATTTGACGCGAATGACGGGAAGTGTGGAACGGGCTGAGGATTTGTTTCAGGAGACCTTTAAACGAGTCCATGAAAAGGCTGATACGTTTCGGGGCAATCGGATCAAGAGCTGGCTGTTTGCAATCGCCACGAATGTGGCCATTGACGGTTTCCGCAAAAACAGTCGACTGCAGGTTACATCGCTGAATCAGAAATTAGATTGTGACGATGGAGAAGAGCGGGAACTGGGTGCGGTTGCTGTAGCGGATAATTCGTATGAACCTTCTCAAAAAGCGATTATGTCTGAACGGAAAGAACAGGTCCGGCAGGCCCTTGAGCTGCTGCCGGCAAAACAGCGGGCGACGCTTGTCCTGGCTTATTACCAGCAGCTTAGTTATCCGGAGGTCGCGCAGGCCCTTGATTGTTCTGTCGGGACGGTGAAGACACAGATGTACAGGGCTCTTAAAACGTTGGCGCAGAGATTACCTGATATTTCGAAAGATACGAAATGAA
>JAABXR010000251.1 GCA_011776225.1 Phycisphaerae bacterium | reverse complement strand
AGTAAGATTACAGAAGCAGGAGTTGAAATCGTCTCCTAATTTAGAATGCTTTTTGTCTCATTACTGCTGAAGACATACAATTATAATCATTACAGGCCGCATAGCAGTTTGGACTATATGGCCCCGGCTGCATTCGCGGTAAAATGTCTTGAGGAAGGCTCCGGTACCCACCGCTTTCCTCAAGACAAGGCTAAGAAATGTGAAATACTCTCATAACACACGAACCAAAAAGTGGAGTAGCCCACAGCAACTTTGCTGTTATCGAGTTATTATTTTTATAAAATTTTTACTGAGCTTCTATTATAATTTTGCCGGTTGACTTATTTTATAAAATTAAATAATTTGCATAACATTGAATATTTGAATGTTTTTCTTGATCTATTTGGCCTTAAACGACTGGTGCGTACGAAATGAAGAAAATTGCCATAATATTTCCACATCAATTATTCGAAGACCACCCTGCGCTTTCATTAAATAAAGATATCTATTTAGTTGAGGACGGACGTTTCTTTACTGATTTCAAGTTTCACAAAAAGAAACTCCTTTTTCACCGAGAATCGATGTTTGCTTACAAAAAGGAATTAACCTCAAAAGGGTATCATGTAAGTTATCTTCAGCAAGATGTAACAAATATCGATTCAAATCTTGTCAAAATAATGTCAAATAAGAAATTGGAAGATGTTTATATCGCTGGCCTGTGTGACCATAAACTTACACGACGACTGAAGAGAATTTGTAAACAACATCAAAAACGTTTGAATATTTTAGAATCACCAGCATTCTTAACCTCAAAACAATTTTTGAAAGAATTTTTTACAGGACGTAAGAATCTCTCGATGTCCAGCTTCTACATTAAACAAAGGAAAAAGCTTGATATTCTCATAATAGACGGCAAACCTGTCGGAGGAAAATGGAGTTATGATCCGGAAAACAGGAAGAAGCTGCCGCAAGACATTCACATTTCCAAGCCGAAAAAAGCAATAATTTCGCCTTCAAAGCTCTCGGTTTCTAAAATTGAAGTTGATTATAAGAAAAATCCCGGCCAGATTGACAATTTCATTTTTCCTTTAACGCGTAAAGATGCGCGCCAATGGCTGAAGGTTTTTGTCACTAATAGATTAAAATATTTTGGTGATTATGAGGATTCTATATCCAAAAGGAATGTGTTTATCTTTCATTCGGTGTTATCGCCGTTAATTAACAGCGGTCTTCTGACACCGAAGGAAGTCATAGATTATGTTTTAAGGACTGCTGACCGTAATGACATTCCAATCAATAGCCTGGAAGGTTTTGTACGACAAATCATCGGCTGGAGAGAATTTATTCGGGGAGCATACTTATTCACTGGCGATAAACAGCGAAAGTCAAACTTCTGGAATTGTTCTAATAGGCTGCCAAAAGCATTCTATGATGGAACCACGGGTATTGAACCGGTTGACACAATCATAAGACGGGTCCTTAATTACTCATATTGTCACCACATCGAGAGACTGATGATACTGGGGAATTTTATGCTCTTGTGTGAAATTCATCCTAATGAGGTCTATCGCTGGTTCATGGAGCTTTTCATTGATGCGTACGATTGGGTGATGGTGCCCAACGTCTACGGTATGAGTCAATATGCTGATGGTGGACTGATAACCTCGAAACCTTATATAAGTTCATCCAATTATATAAAGAAAATGAGTGATTTCGAGGCAGGATCCTGGTGTCATGTATGGGATGCCCTTTTCTGGCGTTTTATTGAAAAACATAGAAAAGTGTTTGCCGAAAATCCCAGAATGCGAGTTATGACCTTTCAGCTTAATCGTATGGGTACAAAGAAAGTAAAAGAGCAAGTCCAAATAGCCGAAAAGTTCCTCCAGGGATTATTTCGCTGAATCGTGGCAGGTTCGAATTAAGACGATTTTTTCGAAACAGTCCTGGCAACATTTCGTCCGAGCTTGAGGCATTTATCTACTTGTTCATCGGTTGCCAAAAAACGTACTTCAGTTGCAGGTTCTACTAATTCTAGGCCAGCTTTATTAACGAACTCGTTAATTACGGTTTACTGGCTCTGCTATCGCCCGGTAGACTGACCATTGAAGTGACATCTTGATTCAACTTTTTTATTCGAGTGTTATCATAAGCTCACTTAGTTGTAACTTAGCTTGGACTCAGTGTGGAAAGTCTATAGTTGATTGGTCAATATTACAGTCAATATACGTGCTTCTTGACCGAAGCATTTAAGCAACAGACTATACCAAAAAACACCCTTCTTCTAAGTCGCAAATTGTTAAAATTTTCAAAAATCCTTGTCACCAAAATGTCACTACAAATGCTAATTTTTTTTAATCGAGTCCAAAAATGTGTTATTTTTTGGCTGTATAATGAAATTATCAAAAAAATATCGGGCCTGTGGAGGATTCAATGAACGTTTTCAAAAGATGTCCTTGAGGTTCTTTCTGTTCATCACGAATCCTCCGCCTAGGCGATTGGTTTAAATGTTTCCTGAACAACATGCACAAAGGTCATATACAAAAATTGTACGTACTTAAAAACGTCCAAATTTTATAAGAAGATTGTCTGACTTATAGTGAAGTTTGTAACTTATGCAACGGGTAGGAAATTTATAATTGACGTTGGACATTGTGTCCTTATGATAGTATTCTGTGATGGAGCGTGGCACTAGAATCAGTCCAGGGTCAGTAGCCAAGCGAATCCCGCAATTATACTGAAGTGAGACGAAGGAGACCCATGAAAAACTTTCGGACAAAAATCTGGATATATGTGGTGAGCATAGTCTTGGTGCTATTGGCTAAACAGATCTTTGCGCGAGACATGGTGCGACTGTGGTACGATGAGCCGGCTTCAACGTGGACCGACGCGATACCGTTGGGCAATGGCCGGCTCGGGGCAATGGTTTTTGGCACGATACCGAAAGAACGCCTACAGCTCAACGAGGAAAGTCTCTGGGCGGGTGAGCCAACTGATGTCTATCCTGAGAACTTCTCGGAAAATATTTACAGACTACAGGGGCTTGTTCTGAAGGAGAGGATATCGGAAGCCCGGGAATTTGGATTGTCAAAGCTCACTGAATCGCCTACTTCTTTTCGCTCATACGAGCCGCTGGCGGATTTATGGATTGAGATGGATCATACTCCGGGAATCGAGGATTATCGCCGTCAACTCGATCTTCGAACAGGTATCACTACGGTGGAATACAGCCTCGGTGAGTTCCGGATGAAACGCGAAGTTTTGATATCCGCAGTGGATGACGTGATAGCCATTCGTCTCAGCGCTTCTAAATCCGACATGATTAGCGCGAAGATTCAGCTAACGCGCAAGAAGGATATGAAAGTGACTGCTGTAGATTCTAATCGTTTCCACATGGACGGCCAGATTATTGATATTGCCGCGCCAGCAGCTTTTGATGACAATCCAGGAGGATCGGGACCTGGCGGTGCCCACATGAAGTTTGCTCTACGTATGCTGGTCCACACTGAGGGCGGGACAACCCACGTCGATGGCGAGACTCTGGTAATCGAGAATGCGGACGAAGCAATCCTGCTCTTGACCGCTGCAACAGATTACAGCCTTGAAATGATGAACTTTGATTGCTCGCTCGATCCCGGTCGGCGAGCCGAGGCCATACTAAACAGGATTGCGGACAAGTCATGGGGCGATCTTAGGCAGCACCACGTCAACGAGCATCGCGGTATGTTTGAGAGGATTTCACTCGACTTGGGCGGCTCAGATCAAGATGCAATTACCACTGACGAGCGACTCAAAAGGGCCAAAAAAGGCGAAACTGATCCAGCTTTGGCATCTCTTTACTTCCAAAACGGACGCTATCTGCTGATGTCGAGTTCGCGGCGCCCGGGACGGTTGCCGGCCAACTTGCAAGGCATCTGGAACGAGAAGATGTGGGCGCCGTGGGAGGCCGACTATCACCTCAACATCAACTTGCAGATGAACTACTGGCCCGCCGATCCAACTAACCTGACGGAAACGCTCGATCCGCTGGCAGATTGGTTCATCAAGCTGACCGAGAGGGGCAAAGTCTCGGCACGCAGGCTCTACGATGCCGATGGTTGGGTTACTTTCACGGCTACGAATCCGTTTGGCAGGACAACACCTAGCGGCTCAACGAAGAGCTCGCAGTTCCAGAACGGGGTACTAGACCCGCTCGCAGGATCGTGGATGGCCATGACATTGTGGCGTCACTATGAGTTTACACAGGACAAGGTCTTTTTACAGGAGCGGGCATATCCGGTCCTCAAGGGAGCCGCTGAGTTCATCTTAGATTATCTCGTTGAGGATCAGGATGGCTATCTTGTAGTCGTGCCCTCAACGTCGCCCGAGAATGCTTATGTCCATCCCGAACTCAAAAAGCCGGTCCGAATTACAAGGGGATCCACCTATCACATATCGATTGTGCGTTTGGTTTTCGAGGCAGTAGTGAAGGGTTCGAAGATACTCAATACTGATCAACAGCTCCGGGAAGAACTTGAACGCAGCCTTCAGAAACTTCCACCACTAAGAGTCGGCGCCGACGGTACGATCCAGGAATGGATCGAAGACTATGAAGAGGCCGAGCCAAAACATCGTCATGTGTCCCATTTGATCGGTTTGCATCCATTCTCTTTGATCAATGAAATGAACCCTAAC
>JAABXR010000366.1:7458-7645 GCA_011776225.1 Phycisphaerae bacterium | reverse complement strand
ACATGACTTTCGAATTTTTACAGCATCCTGTCCCTGTACCGGGGTGAAATTGGGTTTGTTTGGGTTTGAATTGGGTTCGTATAGTCGTTTTATTGTCTAAAATTGGGTTCGTTTTGGGTTCGTTTTTCCTAATTGACCAGGTGTCTAATTGGTCATAATTCCTTGTTAATACTTTATTTACGTTAAA
>JAABXR010000366.1:1487-7379 GCA_011776225.1 Phycisphaerae bacterium | reverse complement strand
CGTTTATTAATAGCGGATTACGCCCCATTAGAAACAAAAGGCATGTTTCTAACGGGGTAAACAGATTTCGGTGAGTTTTAGCCACAAAGGCACCAAGACACGAATTTTTTAGACGCAGATCGCGCAGATTTCGCGAAACTACTTGATAAGTAGGCGAAATAAGTGCTTTTTTATCCATTAATAGTCCAAAATGTTCAAAACTTTGTCATTTATGATGCAAAATAATGCTTTATTGCGTGTATCTGCTGATACGAATGTTCGGGTGACTTGCCCCCTGTCTTCTGCCATTCCTATGGCGATTGTAATTATACCAAACCTGGCCGGATTATTCAATGAAAAAAGAACTTTTTTCATAAATTATTCTGAGCTTAGCCTAAGAACCGGCTTTCGCACCGCTTGAACCGCTCTTACTGTCATTGCTTTGACAGCTATGCCCATCTTATTCAACGGCCGGCTTACCGACGAGAAACTTATCCTCCAATCGTTACCATCCCGCCGGTTGCTATAAGTGTCACAGGTCGATTAACAATCAGACTTTCTGGATAAGAACCCGAGTAGATATATACCGTACCATCCGGGATCACAATCTGAACAGATTTTGCAGGAGTGTTAAAAGGAAAAGCCATCGTACCATTTTCAAAACCTGTGTTTCTCCAGTCTGTATACACTGGATTCAAACCATGTCTGAGGCAATCGAAAACCGCTAAGTAGTTTCTTATACAACCTGCCACTCGCGGATGAAAAGACATCAACTCATTTGCATAACCTCCACAAAGGTCTCGTCCGCAATAACTCATTATCGTTCCTGGTACACACTCATCAAAAACCGTTCTGTGTTGGCATAAAGGATCGTTTGCATCCGAATCAACAGCACCGCAATTGTCTATTGGTGGATCATAACAATGAGTATGGAGTGAACCAAAAACATGGCCTGCTTCATGTGCTACAACGTGCAGGTCCCAGTTATCCGCATGCAGGTCCTGTACAGGACGGGGAAACCAGCCTTTGATGCCATTGCACAAAGCGAAATGCCTGTCGCGATCACACATGGTAAATCCATATGCAAGGCCGAAATCACCCGCATCGGAGGAGAATAGCATTGCAATATTTCGGTCGATATGTCCCATGTTGATACGCCAGTAATCAGTAAAATGGCTCAGTATTTCATCGGAATCATACGGTGGATAGGATAGGAAGGGATCGGGTGATGACCAGATTCGAAAATAGGTAACCAGCCACTTGATATTCATATCCCGTTCGTAGAAACTGCTTACAGTCCCGGTAAGCTGCAGCAGATAAGCCAGGGCGGCACTCTTATCTCCTCCAAAATGCTGATAATATGCGTAGTCACATTCGATCGCAACAAAGGCAACAATCCAATCATAAGAATCCTCGACTACTATATCTCCATCGTTCACTAAGGCGGCTGCTTCAGGGGCCGGTATAAAAGAACATTGAAATGGTTTGGCCGACCGGCCACCTGTTATCTGGGCCTTCTCAGCAATCGAATGAAGATTCGTCCGACCACTTTTTCCTGCTTTGCGGTCGGGTGACAGATAGTATAGCAGATCCCCGGTTCGTATATATCCGTTGTTTCCATATGGTGATATACCAATTACTGCCTCCGAATCCTCTACGTCGACTACACGCCCTCTGAAAAGTACTACTTCAGGGTGTGGGATTGGTTTATCTCCTTCTGCAGTACCCTCAACAATTATCGTCGAAGGAGTCGTAACCTCGAATTGTTCCAGTTCAAGTTCAATAGATTCCTGCTTAGTTAGCGGGAAGTCTGTTAGACGGATTTGTTTCCTATCTCGAAGCTGTTCGTATGTATCGGCCTCAAATCGTAAGGCTGCTCCGGAGGGTAATTGGACGTCATTTGCTAAACTTACAGGTGCTCTTGCCTGCGGTGGAGGCATTTTCTGCTCTGCTTTCACAACAGAGCAAAATAGCAACAGTACCGCTAATGCCGAACAAATCCGTTTTTGACTGCCAAGTGGTTTAAACCTACCGGATTGGCTGATATAAGTGTTTTTATATGTTCTCATGGTCCGGTTCTCCTCTTATTGAAGATTAATAAGCGTCAGGACTAATCCGGTTTGGCCTTGTTCAAGGCTTGTCATCGCCTTGCCGAGGACCGCACCATGCGCTTTTGTATAATCAGTAACGGCCATCGCATGACCGGCTTTTGGAGAGGTAGTGAGCATGTCTCCAGGTGCGATAGCCTTCTCAGCCGTATCACAATATACCCACACTCGTCCGCTAAGAGCGATTGGAACAGCATCTTCATGGCCGGGCAGATTCCCAAGGATGGCCCCGGCAGGCAGTCCTTTGGCTCCACTTACAACGCCTGCAACACAGCGGTTATACGCACCGCGAGAAAGACATAGCTGTCCCTGGTTCTCGGTGTCAATCGTAACAACCATACCCGGCTTGACCTCTTCACTGACCGGAAACTTCTCTGCAACATCAGCCCCAGTGATCTGTATTACCTCACAACGTGCCATACCCGCAACATCCAGTTTTACCGCTGGACTGCTCGTGCCGATGCCTACATTACCGCCTTTTACTACTAAACGGTCCCCTCCCCCTTCACTCAGATTTAAAGAAGCATTCGCTGTGTCCCAATAGACATGGGCCTTGTTTATGCCATCTTCTTTTATAGTAAGACCTGAATTTTTATGACCATCAGCTTGAAAGAAAGCATAGCCAGTTTCACTTTCTGCATCGACATAGCAATGTGTGGAGTCGTAAATGTGAAGGTCATTCTGTGGATTCTCCGCCCCGATACAAACATTACCGCTGGTATCTATCACCATTTGTGTATGATTACCAATCTGGAATCGCATTTGGTCTGCATCTTCGGCGTTAATATAAGCAACTGGATAAGAGGAACTGTATCGTCCTACCCTTAGTTTACTTTGAGAATCAGGTGATATTTTTATTGCTCCATTCACTTCAAGTTTTGCACTGGGGCTCGAAGTCCCAATGCCAACTTTCTCATCTTTTACCACCAAGTGGTCTCCACCCCCTCCTGCCAGACTTAAACATTGGCTCGCAGTATTCCAATAAATGTTGGCTTTGGTTGTGCTATTTTCTCTTATTGTGAGACCTGAATTTCTATAACCATCAGCTATAAAAAAGGCATAACCACCATCACCTTCCGTTAGGACATAGGCATTCACCGTGTCGTAAATGTGAAGGTTGTTCAGTGGACTATCCGTACCGATACCGACCTTGCCACTATCATCCACAAATATTCCACGGCTATGCAGAGAGTATGGAGTGGGTGTAACTTCCTGCCGCGGTAAAAGGTTCGTGTAAACACCATCGCTATCACCTGGCCGAACAACAATCCCCAACCAAATCCTGTCACCGTTGAACACGTCGCTGCCAAAGTCCAGTTCCGCTGTAAAATAGCCGTTGATGACATCAAGGTCGTTTACTTCAACAGTGCTTCCCTGCTGATTGCCGACACATGGGTCATTGGTATTATAGAGCCTGAACTGAAAGTCATAAGTTCCATCCGCAGGAGCATTGGCGTCCATCAACCGGCCCTGGTAAGTAAATGCTGTTTCCATAGCCACTGTCTGAGCCGGCCCAGCCATAAAGGCCATCAGGCCCAAAAGTACCACTACAATTGCTACAATTTCTCTCTTTTTCATTTTTTCTCCTTTCAAAGTTGGTTGAATTTGGCTGCGCACAATATGCGCACCGATATCTTCTCATGTAATTGAACGAAGAACGCCTTAATGTACCGCATATATCACTCTACCTCCTGTATTAGACCGGTATAATTGTACATGTGACAGAACGAAAAGTAAAGAGAAAATATACTTGACCGGCAACATAAATCAAAGATAGGGATAAGCCATATAGATGATTAAGGATGAGTGATTGTTGGTTATTTCTCAGGGGGAAACGGTTTTGTTAAAAGGTTTGGGCTTCAGAATCCTTGGAGTCTGAAGCCCAATTTCCCGGCTAACCGCTTTCCGCCGAGCGAAAAAACGCTCAACGGCTCTACCTCAAAAACCAATCCATAAATTTGCGTTAATCTACTATTGAAAAATACGCCGCACTGACGGCGAGGTTCGAAATTTTCATTAGGTGGCAACCGCTTTATGGTCGAGAAATCCTTCGAGCTTTCTTGCGCGGACGGGGTGCTGGAGCTTTCGTATTGCTTTTGCCTCGACCTGGCGGACACGTTCGCGCGTGACTTTGAAGATTCTGCCGACCTCTTCGAGGGTATATGTGTAGCCGTCCCCGATACCATAACGGAGCTTGATAATTTCGCGTTCGCGATACGAAAGGGTTTTGAGGATTAAATCGATCCTTTCCCTGAGCATTTCCTGTGTGGCCGAGGCGACAGGCGAATCAATCTCATCATCCTCGATAAAATCACCATCACCGAAGTAGCTGTCATCGCTGTCTCCGATGGGCCTGTCAAGACTGACCGGATGCTTGGATATCTTCATTACCCTGCGTGTTTCCTCGACGCTCATCTCGGCTTCCTTGGCGATTTCCTCTATCGTGGCCTCTCTGCCCAGCTTCTGATGCAGGACTTTGCTGGCGGCACGAAGGCGGCTCATCGTTTCTATCATGTGCACCGGAATACGAATCGTGCGGGCGTGGTCGGCTATTGCGCGTGTAATTGCCTGTCGAATCCACCACGTCGCGTACGTGCTGAATTTATATCCTCTGCGGTACTCATACTTATCGACCGCTCGCATCAGGCCGGTATTGCCCTCCTGGATAATATCCAGAAAGCTCAGGCCGCGGTTGCGGTATTTCTTGGCGATGGAAACCACCAGTCGAAGGTTTGCGCTGGAGAGCAGCCGCTTTGCCTGTTCATACTGGGTGAAGACCCTGTCCATCATGCGAAGCCTTTTATCGAGCTGCTTGGGGGTTTCGTTTACCAATTCCTGCAGGCCGGCCAATTCCTCCCGGACCGCCTCGATATCTTCGACGGTATAATCCATATTGGGCCCGGCGTCGATAATCCGCTGGAGCTGGTGCATCTTCTGGCTGATGCCGTGGAGTTTGTTTCGCATCGGCTGGATGCGGCTGGTACGAAGGCTCAGCTCTTCAAGAAGGGTGGCAATCTTACGCCTGTTTCGATGGATTCGCTTGAGTGTGGCTTTGTCCAGCTTGCCATCCTGATTTTCGACCGTCTTCCTGAAATAGTTTTCGTGCATCTTCAGAAGTTTACTGATGGTGCTGCAGTTGGCGGCGAGACGTTTCTTTATCGTACTTTTCGCAAGGTTCTCAGCCGGGGATGTTCGAATTGTGCGGTCAAAAGAGAGCACTCCCTGATCTACCTGCTGGAGCAAGTCGAGCGCGTTTCGGGCACAATAGTCGCACTGGAGTAATTTCCTTCTGAAGTCCATCCTGGCGATTTCTATCTTCCGGGCGAGGGTGATTTCCGCCTTTCTGTTCAGCAGAGGAATCTGGCCCATCTGGGTCAGATACATGCGGATCGGATCGTCGATTCTTCTTGTAGCTTCGGGTTCGAGGAGTTGTTTTTCGAGCAGTTTGTCGACTTCTACCTGATCCTCCTCTTCAGTTTCCTCGTCGTGCTCCAACTGCTCCTGTGGTTCCTCTTCATCAAATTCCTCATCTTCCTGCTGCTTGCGTGCATGAGCTTCATCAAGCAGGTCGACTCCCATCTCGTCGAGGGTTGCGAGCAGACTGTCGAGGCGAGTCGGGCTTACGGCCTCTTCGGGCAATGCATTGTTCATCTCATCGTAAGTGAGAAAACCCTGCTTTTCGCCCTTTTCAATAAGGGTTTTAATGTGCTGCTCGGTTGTTTTTGTTTTGATTTTTTTCGATGAGCCATTATCAGTTTTTTGGGCTGTTTTATTGTTTTTCTCAGTTTTTTTTAAGTTTTTTTTG
>JAABXR010000366.1:0-1458 GCA_011776225.1 Phycisphaerae bacterium | reverse complement strand
TTTTTGGCCGAGCCGTTATTTTTTTCAGTTTTTTTGGCGGTTTTTTTCTTTTTTACTTTTTTTGCCACAATGAGCACCCTTTGCGAGTATTTACACATTATGTTTCTCTATTAACTATTTACTCTAAATCAGGCGTTTTAGTTCGTTACAGTCGCTTATGATTCAGTGTTAAACAGCCAATAACGATTATCAATTTCACTATGTCATTCCTACATTATGAGGATTTTCTTTTACAGTGTTCTCGGAAAACCGACGGAGAAATTTAGCCTGGTCGTCGGCAGCATTAATTTGGTTCTTTTTTCTTTGCCTTTTTAGTCGTTGCATTGCATCAATTGCGCCGGTCAGGCGAGTCGAGAAATTTGCTTTTTCCTCACCGAGTCGCGCCAGCTCCACAATAGCGCCGCCGGCTTCCACGGATTCGACTTTTGCCAGGATCTCTTTCAGTGAAGTATCGGCGTCGGCGCCGAGTGTTTCAAAAACTATGTCTGCAATCTGCCTCAATATCGGTATATCAAAATCCTGTGGTGTAATTTGCTTATTTACGCTGTCAAAAAGTTTCGGTTCGTTTAATAATACTTCGAGTATCTCCCGCTGAGCCGTAGCGTACAGTCCCCGGCCCATGTCGGGCGGGCTTAAGGTTGCGTTTTTGTTTTGGGCGGCTTTTGTGTCTGTATAGGAAGCAGTCCTTGCGACTCTTGAGATTCTTTTAGCAAGCTCGGCATTTATCTGTTTTGTATCTGTTCCAATAATTTTTGAGAGGCGGTTAACTATCAGGCCCCTGTCGATAGCGGGGACCTTGCCCGCCCAGACGGCAGTCGCAATCGCCTGTAGAAATTCTTCGACGGCCGCTTTGTGGTCGACGAGTGTGTCGCCGCTGTCGAAACTATCCATCAATCTGTCCCACTTGAAACGAAAGACGTCGACGGCATTGTCCAGCAGTTTTTCGAACCGTTTTTTTCCGGAGTTTAGAAGAAAATCACACGGGTCTTTTCCCTTCGGAACCCAGGCGATTTTGATATCCAGCCGCTGAGAGACGCAGACCTCCAGCGCCCTGTTGGCGGCTTCCATGCCGGCCGTGTCACTGTCAAAGAGCAGGATTACCTTTTTGGCGTATCGTCGGAGTATTCGTGCCTGACCGGTGGTAAAGCTTGTACCCAGTGTCGCGACGACATTGCCGCATTCGAACTGGTGCGCCATTATGCAGTCGGTATAACCTTCGACGGCGACGGCCGTGCCTGATGTTGATATCTGGTGGCGTGCGTGCCGGAGGCCGTATAGGGCGTTGCTTTTGTCAAAGAGCGGGGTAGCGGGGGAATTTATGTATTTGGCCGGTGCGTTATCGAGCGTGCGGCCGCCGAAGCCGATTACCCTGCCGGTGACATCGGTAATAGGAAACATCAGGCGGTTTACGAATTTATCGGCCAGGCCCGCGGGAGCCTGCGAGACCACGAGGCCGGC
>JAABXR010000103.1 GCA_011776225.1 Phycisphaerae bacterium | reverse complement strand
GCTGCCTCGATCAGTATGGACGGTGTGAATACGGCCGTCTACTACATCCAATCCGGTCACTTCCGTATTGGGTGAAATAGTTAACGACCCCATTTCCATCGCCTTCTCGCGCATCAACGTCCCGGCTCGAAGTGAGTCCACAACACCGACACTGGGTGTATAAAAGGCCCCTTTAGTAATGTCTGTATTGACATAAGGAACCAGTTCTTTGACTTCTTCCGGCGTCAACAGGTGGGACTCAATCCCCCAGGCTTTGGCTGATGCCATCCGCCGTCGCAATTCTTCCATTCGTTCCTCGGTGCGGGCCAGTTCTAAACCACCGCTTTCGGTGAATACGCCTAATTCCTTGAATTGTTCGACGCTGTCTAACGTTATCAAGGCCATCTCTTTGGAATGGTCAACCGGAAAGATGAAGTTCGAGGCGTGTCCGGTAGAGCCGCCAGGATTTGGGAAAGGTCCTTTATCAACCTGGACAACCTCTTTCCAACCCTCCAGGGCCAGATGATAAACTAAGCTGTTGCCGACAATGCCGCCGCCAATGACGACGACCTGGGCTTTTTTAGGTAGATCACTCATTTGATTTCCTCCTATAGAGTGAATCGAATTTGTTGTTCGATTTGCGATTTACCATATCGCGAAAAAAATTTTCAAATAATGGCTGTTGGTTGTACAACCACACCGGTCTATTTATCGACCGATTTCAAAACTACACCCGGTGAATCGGGCAAATCTTTAATTAAAATTCTGGTTTGATTTCTTTTTTTCGTTTGGCGATATATGCTTGTAACTCTTCGTCTGTGGCCTCATCTAAATCGGGCGCTTCGTATTCTCGGAGCAGCTTTTTATATTTGGCGTTAGCCCGTTGGACAGCATCAAGCGAGCCTTCTTCCTGCCACTGTTCGGCCGAATTGTAATCAAACAACTCCGCCCGGTAGAAGGCCGTTCGGAAATGGGCCATGGTATGAGGCGTCCCTAAATGGTGCCCGCCCGGCGGCACATCACGGATGGAGTCCATTGCGAGGGCATCGTCAGACAGATCCAGACCTTGCAACAGCTTGTGGAGCATGCCTAATACTTCACAGTCCAGGACAAACTTCTCATACCCTGTGGCCAG
>JAABXR010000356.1:4424-4793 GCA_011776225.1 Phycisphaerae bacterium | reverse complement strand
ATTAATATTCCTTAATCACTTAAATAATGCCGGTCGTCCCGGCCTCGTTTACAATTATCCTTAATCAATAATCCTTAATCATTTATAGGGCCTCCGGTAGAAATGCTCCGTTAAACACCATTCCACAACCCCCGTCATCCCGAGCGCAGCCCCCGTTCTTGCCAATGCAAGAACGGGGGCGAAGTCGAGGGATCTGGCCAATGATTGGAATAAACCTGTTTGCTTCCGCTCATCTACACATCAACTCTTTTACTCATTCTCGAAAAATTTCTTAAATTTTTCGATTTTTATTGAACATTCTGCCCAGGTTTGGTATAATTACAATCGCCACAGAAGTGGCAGATAGCGGAGAACCGCAAGTTTAGCCCC
>JAABXR010000356.1:4201-4353 GCA_011776225.1 Phycisphaerae bacterium | reverse complement strand
GTACCATTTAGGCGTTAGCCTGTGCAAAATTGGTTCGGGGCACGCAAAAAAGTCGAATTTTGTTAAATAAATGACAACTTTTGAACATTTTGGTGCATAAATGACAAAAAATAACCGTTTTTCGCCGGCTTTTGGTAAAGGCCATCTTAATG
>JAABXR010000356.1:3866-4013 GCA_011776225.1 Phycisphaerae bacterium | reverse complement strand
CCTTTACAAATGTCATGAGCGCACTACAAATCAAACTTTTTATGCAAAACAAAGCCAAATTCAGAAAAAGTCAAGTTGAACGTAAATAAAGTCTTAAAAAGGGATTATGACCAAATGGACACCTGGTCAATTAGGAAAAAACAAAGC
>JAABXR010000356.1:0-3797 GCA_011776225.1 Phycisphaerae bacterium | reverse complement strand
ATTCAAACCCAAACAAACCCAATTTAAGGCAAAAAAATGCTGCTGTGTATAACCATAAACACCCGGCCGGATATAGACCAATACAATGTAAGACTTTTAATACGTCCATTTTTTCCATTGTATTCTGGTATTCAAATGTGTATATTTTCCTCTTTAAACTTCATAGCAAGCAATAAAAACAAGATAAAAGGAGTAGAAAATGATGAAAAATACTAATATTCACAGACGTCAATTCCTCAAATCCACCGCAGCCACAGGAATCGGACTTATCATTTTACCAAGCGGCACTCTCTCCGGAGCAAACGCACCCAGTAACAAGCTAAATATAGCCATGATTGGCACATGGGGCCGAGCGGATGCACATTTCGGTACTGTCTCGAAGGAAAACGTCGTGGCCCTTTGCGACGTGGATGAGAACCACATCGCCCATGCTGCAAAGAGGTTTCCTAAAGCAAAAACCTATGTCGACTGGCGCAAATGCCTCGATCAAAAGGGCATTGATGCCGTAATTTGTTGCACTACCGACCATACTCACGCTTTTATTACTAACTGGGCTTTGAACCGCGATATGCACGTCTATTGCGAAAAGCCTCTGGGCAACACTGTGGAAGAAGCACGCGTAGTCCGCGAGAACTATCTCAAAAAGAAAAATAAATTAGCTACTCAGGTTGGTACTCAGCGTCATGCAAAGCCCAATTTTGAGCGTGTACGCGAGCTCGTAAAAGACGGTGCGATTGGCGAACTGACGGATGCTTATGCCTGGGGCAACCGCCAGATTCGCAGGTCCGGCTACCCGCCTGCCAAAGGCACACCGCCGAAACANNACTGCCTCAGTTGGAACATGTACTGGGATTTCGGCACCGGCCAGGTCGGCGATATGGGCAGCCATACAATCGACCTGGTATGGAACGCAATTGACGCCGATCTTCCAACCACGGCCGAAGGTGAGGGACAGAAATTTCATCCTGAAGTCACCCCAGTGGAATTGCACACATCTTTCGATATTCCCAAAAACGACTGGCGCGGACCTATCCGAGTACACTGGTACCAGGGTGGCATGATGCCGAGGTCGCCGAAGGGCTACGTTGATCTGAAAAAAATCGGACACGGCGCTATGTTCAAGGGCACAAAAGGCTATGTGGTATGTGATTACGATTCGAGGATTTTGCTGCCGTTCGGCAATGATGCGGACCTGACCTATTATAAAGGTCGTGAAAAGGACGATGTAATTCCCCCGTTAGGTCATTTCCAGGAGGAATGGACCCGGGCATGTAAGGGAGATCTGAAAACGCATTGCGATTTCGACTACGGAGGAACGGCAATAGAGATGATGCTTTTGGGTCTTGTTGCATATCGCGTCGGCAAAAAAATCGATTACGACGGCAAAAACGGCCGTGTTACCAACAGTGACGAAGCAAACGCTTTACTCAGTCGAAAATACCGTCAGGGTTGGACACTCAATGGATAGTAAATGGAAAGAATGATGTCCCAATAAGGATAAATTGCGAGGACTTATTTACGCAAAGAAGAAATTCTAAGGAGATTCCTGTCTTATTATAGGTTTCTTGAAAAAGTCAAAATCAAAAAACACGTTTACGCGATAGATGAATACCTGATCTATTTGTCCACGCGGATTTTAGGGATTGGCGACACCCGGCGAAGGTAAAGCGCCTTTCCAGTTGGCTACGTCGTTGCCATAATCACTCGGAACCCTGCGAGAGAGCGAATGACCAAAACCATCGGCCATAAAAGGCCAGTAGTCAACGCCGCCGGGAACATCCTCATCATGAGAACCGTCACTGTAAGTGACCCTGTCAATCCGGATGTACTGACGTTCGCCAAGATTATCGACATCGCCGGGCATACCAATCTGCAACCTCTCCCCTGCGTTGCTCAAATAGCCGGTATAACCTTCGAGAACCTGAACGCCCGGAGGCATACTACCATACCTCAATGTAAAGGCCGTCAGGTCCCTGGCCAATATCAGATAACCATAGGCAGGTATCGTCACGGCGGGACTGGGATTGAAGGTATAATCAATGCCGTCGGTGAACTTCCAGGATGTGGATTTGTCATAGCGGTATAATGTCACCGTAAATCCGGTTATGTTGTGCAACTCGATATATTCCTCATTCTGATTGCCCGTCGGCGGATTGTACATAATCTCGTTGATAACAACGGGGCCGACTTTGGGATAAGAATTATTCGAATCCGGCGTATTGTAGTCCATCGCAACAAAGTTGAAATTACCGGTGCTGGGCTTGTAGTAACGGCCAAGCGAAATGTTGGTCTGCGATGCGCCAAAATTCTCCACCTGGCGGTAGCCGGTCAGGTAGCCACTCGTGTCAATATACGACGACAAACACACCTCTTCGCCATTCTCACTCAAGCCAAAAGGCGTGAGAGTGCCGGGATCGGAAAGATTGTTGAAATCCGTATCCTGATAGAAGACCAAATAATCATTGCCGCCAATAGTTGTACCATCGGCAATCCTGTATTTCATTAGATTAGGTTCATCTCTGTTATCGTCGCTGAGGTACCAGCCGCCAATGTTAATAGTGTCGCTGGTGGTGTTGTATAGCTCTATCCAGTCCGGGCCGGCGTTCGAATGCGCCATAATCTCGTTGATTACCACGGCACCGGGATTGGGAAGAATTCCGCTGTCATCGGAGCCGGGAGAGCCATAGCGATACACACTTGCACGCCAGGAGTCTTTCAGAGCCCAGCGTCCCGTCGGGTCGGCTATGTCCTGAAATTCGCTTTCGCTGACTGCACGATCGTATATACGAACATCATCGATTAGCCCGTTGAAATAGAAACTGGAGATAGAATCGGCGCCAATATAAGCATTGTTGCTTTCTCCTGTATAACCGGCCGAAGGCACGCTGGATTTTAACAGGCCGTCAACGTACAGTTTCAGGTTGGTGCCGTCATTGGTCCCGGCAACATGATACCACTGGTCCGTGTTGATTGTTTCGGGAGAAATCGCCTGAGCAGATTTGAAACCATCAATAAGGTAAAACGTGGGCCTGCCGCCGGAAACCTGGAAATAATAACCGTCTTTGGTCATACTAAAGATATTCTGTGTCAATATAGGTTTAGAACCACTTAAATCACTTACACGTACCCAAGCCTGTGCAGTTACAGTGTCTCCTGTCAGGACAGAGACGGGAGCAACAACAACATAATCACCATTGCCGTCAAAGCTTAACGCTCCGTCAATTCGGCCGGCCGTCCATGTTGTGTCCCCAACCAGGGCCCCGTTGTTTATGCCTGCGCTGTCTGTTGCGGTGCTGCCGGAGCCTTCATCGAACTTCCAATGCGCTACCAGGCCTTCGTCGGAGCCGTACGTATTGTCGGGATTTATGATAGTCAGAGAGAAACCGTCACCATCGGTGATTGAACGCCATCCATCCTTGTACTCAAAGTCCAGAATCGTCCGGCCGATGGCATCCTCCAGTTTAATCCTTTCACCATCATTTGCCAGGCTGCCGGTGTACTGGCCGGCCGTATTGATCCCGGTTCCGTATTGTGCCTGGAATGCACTCTGGTTCTTCACGACTACGACGTGCTCGCCGGGGTCAAGTTCCATATCAGGGAAAGTAAAATCGATTCCCTCGGTAAACCTTACCAGATTTATATTTAGTTTATCCGAACCGACATTTTTCAGTTCAATGAATTCTCTATTTGGATCGTTTAGGTTCCCGGTAAACTGTGGATGGTACATAATCTCTGTTATACGCAGGTTCTCGACGACCGGGTCGATGGCAAATGTCGCCTCATTCAGCGCGCTCCAT
>JAABXR010000109.1:1092-1294 GCA_011776225.1 Phycisphaerae bacterium | reverse complement strand
TCGGCACTGGTGGCCTGCAGGATGAACGTGTTACTGCAGTAAACTGGCTGGCCGTTAATCGGCGTGATACGGACCCCCATACTCGTGGGTACAACGAGGGAATAGGTATAGTCCTTTCGAAATTCGATAGTCATAAGCAATATCCTTTCTTCAACGATGCAACTGATATGTTGCATATCCTGAGATTAAAAGTATCAAATCT
>JAABXR010000109.1:0-917 GCA_011776225.1 Phycisphaerae bacterium | reverse complement strand
CAAATAGACCGGCAGGACTAAGCGCTTTTAAATGGATTTATAGTTCTGAATCGAAGACAACGCTGTTTCAGGATGTTGCTGTAGCTCTCTAAACGCATCACCAGACTATATTCTGAAAGTAGACACTTGCGTTTTAAAGTGTTCTGTAGTATGTAGATGGATTGAGAGTCTTTGCCGTATTATCGAAGAATTTGAAACGAGGAAATGATGAACAAACAATTAAATCGTCGGCAACCGAAAACATTGAAAATCAAAAGATATGCTGTTCTTGTCTTCATTTGTGTTGTCACAATTGGATTCACTACTGCGGGCCTGGCTCAAACGGAACTGACACTCAAATCTCCGGATGAGAAAGTTGTCGTTAAATTTGCCCTCAAACAAATCGGCGGAAAGCAAAACTGTCCGGTTTACAGCGTATCTTATAAGAACTTGCCTATTGTTGTTGATTCATCTCTGGGTTTTGCTCTCAAAAGTGCTCCTTCTCTTGAGGCTGGCTTTGAAATCGCCGAGGTCGCGAAAAGCAGCCACTACGAAATCTGGCATCCCGTTTACGGCGAACGAAATAAAATTCGCGACCACTATAACCAGCTCATTGTTGATTTGAAAGAAGCCACAGGACCTAACCGTCAACTACGACTGACGTTTCGCGCTTACAATGAAGGCATAGCTTTCCGTTATACACTCCCGCCCCAGCCTGCAATTAAAGATTTTGTAATCTCAGCGGAAAAAACACAATTTCGCTTCCTGGCCGATCATACTGCCTGGGCGGTCTATTCCGCTCAGGGTGTATACAGCAAGGTTCCGCTCAGCAAGGTTAAGAACAACTGTGAGAGACCCACCACCATAAAAATAGAAGACAATATCTTCGCCGCGGTCGGCGAGGCGGGGCTTGTCGATTACGCGCGGATGCGCCTTTC
>JAABXR010000227.1 GCA_011776225.1 Phycisphaerae bacterium | reverse complement strand
ACACTTGGGCCTCTCTCCTAACCAAATCCCTTATCCTGTGCCACTTCTGCTGACGAAAAACAGTCTGTGTTCAGGATAGAGATGCGGGTCCGTGGAAAGATGATCACTTACAATCTTTGGAGACAGAAAGCCAACTCAAATGCAGCTTGATGCAAAATGTTGAAGACTTACTGGGGCAGGCTACTGCATGCAGGGACTGGCGGGGCCGGAGTGAGTAGAGAAAATGCGAACCGGAGGTAGAAATAAGTTAGTCGTTAGTCGTTAGTTTTTAGTATATAGTATTTAGCCGGATGTGGACTTCTGGAAACGCTTTTTTCGAATCGACGGGAATTGCAGTTTTGGGTTTATTGAATTATTCCTGTTTTGCCGAAAAATAGACTTCTGCTGTCGCTTTTCCAACAGCTAATAGTTTTCATTCATCGGTAACAAACTCTACATTAATATTCATAAATAAGGCATAATCCGGCAAATTTATTAAAGAATCTCTGTTCATATCGGTTTCAGGATAAACACAATCTTCCTGTAGCCAGCAACTCGCCAATTCTTCTATCACCTTCATGCCGGGATGTTTTATTCTGACCGCTGAAGTCCCAAGAAAAATATTTCCATCAGCTAAGAAACCGGCAACAGTCAACGCCTGCGGCCAATCGCCTGCAAGAGAGCAGACCGCCTGGCGCTCAAAGGCTGCTTCAATCTCTACCAGTTTATTCTTATTGACGAAGACATATAGAGTGGCGGATTGAAAACCAAAAGAATGCAAAACAGCCGGTCTGTCAGGATCAACATCGGCAACAGTAAAACCTTCAGGCAAGTTAATATGGGCTTTTACCCAGTTGCCTTCACTTCGGCAGTTCAACGAAACGGGGGTCATTTTCATAAGAACCTGTATCCCCTCCCACCACAGATGTGGATAATCTTGTTGGCCAATGAACCAGATGTCTTCTATTCCATTGACTGGTTCAGCGACAAAATCCCAGCCGGCATCAGTAAAAGTGCTCATCGTTTGCATCTGTTCTGATGGTAAACCCGTCCCGCCGTCACTCGCTGTCTGTCCGCTGGTTTCAATGTCCCAGAACGAAGCTATAATTTCACTGGTTCCAACCATATTCGAACCCATTAATCCACCTAAGTTCGACGTTCCTGTAACAGTCCCGGTTGAATAGCAGTTGGTGATTGTTCCATGATAGCTTTCTCCCACCAGTCCGCCGACATATTTCACACCCCCAACACAGCCTGTGGAATAGCAGTTGGTGATTGTGCCATGAGAATTATATCCCACGAGGCCGCCGACACGGTCATCTCCCTCAACGCTGCCCGTCGAATAGCATTCAGAAATTTTTCCATAATAATTATATCCCACCAGTCCGCCGACACCCCCGAAAAACAAACCAGAACGCGAAACGCCGGCGGTTGAATAGCAGTTGGAGATTGTGCCACGATTGAATCCCACGAGGCCGCCGACATCGGAAAATCCGGAAACTTTTCCGCCTTCTGCATAACAGTTGGTGATAATTCCCTCTCCCAGGTTGCCAACCAGCAAACCGACGTCACTTCCTGTTTCTGCATTAACATTTGGGTCAATCAATCCCAGGTTTTTGATCTGGCCAGTAACGTAACCAAAAAGTCCTATTGGTTGTTTAGACGCAGAGATGTAGCGTAAATTGGAGATTGTATGGCCGCTGCCGTCAAAAATTCCGGTAAATGGATTACTCATATTACCAATAATATTGAAGCTTGTTCCCGTGAAGTCGCTCAAGTCGAGGTCGGCGCACAGTAGAAAGTGCTTATCCCATTCACAAACAACTGAACCTATAGTATTAAGCTGCTCAGCCGTATAAATAAGAAAGGGGCTGGTTCCTGTTCCATTGCCCTTCCAGTACGATGGATTGGTTATAACCTCTCCCGGCATGTTCTCCCACCAGAGGCGTGGATAATCTTTTCCCACATCAATCGTCCAGCCAGAACCACAACCCCAGCCAATATAAGTGTTCGGGTCGTGCATTTGGGCTGTTGTTTTTCCTTCCCCGGCCGCACTGTCTACCTGTCCGCTGTTCTCAATATCCCAGAAAGAAGCAATAACATTCCCTACATTGTTTCCCACCAGACCACCGACATTAGTTGTTCCCGAGACGGTACCAGTCGAATAGCAGTTGGTGATTGTGCCCGAGACCCACCCCCCATTCATACCCACCAGTCCGCCGACATAATAATTCCCCGACACGCCGACGTTTGAATAGCAATTGGTGATTGTGCCACCATTGCTTCCCACGAGGCCACCGACATCATGCCCGCCTGAAACGCTGCCGCCCTCAACGTAGCAGTTAGTGATGGTCCCATTACTTAGCACGCTAACCAGCGAACCAACAGCCCCACTTGTTCCCGCGTCAATATTGGGACCAATCAATCCCAGATTCTTGATCTCTACTCGTTCCTCCCATCCACCGACGTATCCAAAAAGACCTATGTAGTCTGTACCTGTAGAAGTAGAAATATAGGTAAAGTTGGAGATTGTATGACCATTGCCGTCAAATATACCTTTAAAGGGATTTTCCCAAGTGCCAATGATATTGAAACTTGATCCGGTATATCCGCTCATGTCTATATCCGATATCAACATAAAGTGCTTGTCTAAGGCGCACGGAATTAAGCCGATAGTATTGAGATGTTCGGCAGTGTAAATAAGGTAAGGATCATTTGGTTCTCCACTGCCTCCGCCGTAGGACGGGCTGGTTATAGGCTCTCCAGGCTTATTTTCCCACCAGAACCTCGGGTAATCGTTCCCTTCGTCAATGGTCCAGACAGACTCACATCCCCACACAATAAACGTGCTTGCCATCTGCATCCGGGCCGTTGTCTTGCCTATTCCTCCATCGCTAATTGTCTGGCCGCTGGTCTCAATATCCCAGAAAGAATCTATAATCTCACTGCCTTGCCACACATTGTGTCCCAATAATCCACCTAAACTCGACGTTCCCGTCACTGTCCCGGCTGCATAACAGTTAGTGATTGTGGCAAAATAGCCTGATCCCACCAGTCCACCGACAGGTCCGTTGCCTATGACACTACCGGTTGAATAGCAATTTGTGATTGTGCCACTGGAATTATATCCCACCATGCCGCCGACATCAGTTGTTCCCGAGACGGCAGCCATATTATAGCAGTTGGTGATTGTGCCATAATAATCGTATCCAACCAATCCGCCGGCAGTTCCGTTCCCTTTGACACTACAGGTTGAATAGCAGTTGGTGATTGTGACTTCATTTTCACCCACCAGTCCGCCGACAGGACCGTTGCCTATGACACTACCGGTTGAATAGGAGTTGGGGACATCTCCGTAATTATATCCCACCAGCCCTCCGATTTGATGTTCTCCAAAAACTGTGCCGGTTGAAGAGCAGTCTGTGATTGTGCCCAACGCATTTTCTCCAACCAGTCCGCCAACATGCCAATTCCCTATGACACTACCGGTTGAAGAGCAGTCTGCTAATGTGCCCCTCTTGTTTTCTCCCACCATTCCGCCGACATAATTATCTCCAGCAACGCTGCCGCCCTCAACGTAGCAGTTAGTGATTTTTCCTTTACGTAGCAGTCCAACCAGCGAAGCAATATAACGCCCCTTTCCCGTGTTAACATAAGGTGCAACCAATCCAAGATTCCTGATCTCTGCATTTTCTCCAGCAACACACCCGAAAAGTCCTATGTAACTTTTATCTGTGGCAGTATAGTTGAAGTTCGAGATTTTATGTCCGTTGCCGTCAAATACACCGGTGAAGTAATTGGCGTAATTTCCAATGATATTAAAGTTTGTACCGGTAAAGCCCGCCAGGTCGCTTTCGGCCGTCAGCATCGGAGGCGGCGGCGGTGGCGGCGGCATACTCAAATCCATATCCGCCATCAGCTTGAAGCATTTGTTCCAGTCGCCTGGATTTGCGCCGATAGCCCACATATGATCAGTAGTGTTAATCAGATATGGATCATTCGGCTCACCCGTACCACCGCCGTATTTGGCTTGAGCCGGCAAGCCAAAAAAGCAGATAACAACAACTACAGTAATTTTTCCTACCAAGCTTGATTTTCTCATCTCACACATCTTTCTATCCTCCAGCCCTTCAATATCTCATTATCGAGCCGTTTTTGGGCAATATAAACGGCCCAAACTTTCACAAAACATCAAAGAGAATCCCTCGTGGTTGTGAATAAAAAACATACCATAACCTCAGGAACTTGTCAAATAAAAAAATGCAAAAAGCTATTTAGCACATAAATAACCCCCTTCATAGAGGCTGCGGAAGACATAAGGCAGAGGAAGGGGTAAAATTATATTTGACAAGAGGGTTGAAGATTTGTAGATTGGTATTATACAGGACGCAGATGACCGGGAGACGCAACTTAAATGATTATTTATTCCTTCGAATGCGCCCCCTTTGACCCGCTCAGCTACGCTCAGGGCAATCAAGGTTCAGAGCAGGCAGGACATGTAAGGATAATTGATTATTTACGAGGCCGGGGCAATGGGATATAAAAAGAAAAGCATGTAAACAATGTTTAACTAAAGGAGGTCAAAAATGAGAGCGTATAGACCAAAGATAGTAATTACGGCACTTATTCTCGTCACCTACCTGGCCTTTGCAAGCGCAGCAGCGGCCGAGGAATCCCGGATTGTTAATTTACTGGAGTTATCGAATCCAATCCATCAGGTGGCAGCGGGTCGGTGGGAATTCATTTCAGGCTCACTTGTAGTTGATGATACACGCGCAGCTCGAATGAACTTTCCCTACAAGCCGCCGGCCGAGTATGATTACATCGTGAAGTTCGTGACGACGAAGCCGGGAGGCAACATTGCGTTTCTGTTATCAAAAGGAAAGGTTCCGTTCGCCTGGAGCCTAAACACCCGCGGCCATATGGCACGGCTGGAAGATATCGACGGTCACTCGATTATTAACAATCCCTGTCTGAGGAGATACGTATTGGAACCCTGGAAGCAGTACACAGCGGAAATCCAGGTGCGTAAATCGGGTGTGAGATGTCTTATCAATGGTCAAGTGGTCCAGGAGAAATATAAGACCGACTACAGCGACCTAAGCCGCAACGTGAAGTGGACGATGCCACGCAAACGACTGTTAGGGATTGGTTCATATAGCGGTTTTATGAACATCGTGCTTGAGGCCAAAGTCCGTGAAATCACCGGTCACGGCAGAATAGTTGTGAAGAAGGCCGGAAGGCGTGGCAGGCGCAATCATCATCGGGAAGAAAATTGAGACACGTTCTGCGGGAAGCCTTTAGCCTTACTGCATGGGCTAAAGCTTATCCTACGGGGCTATATATAATTTTTCTTGACACTCCTGAATGGCCTCTACAATATATATTTTATGTCTACGGTCGAAACATTCGGAAGGCTTAAGCAAAAATGCAAAGAAGGCTTTAGTGATGCCATCAATTCCATCTCCAAAAATATCTTTACATGGCTTATAGTCCTGATCGGAGGCATTTGTCTTTTTGTTTTAATGCTGGTCCGTCAATATCTTGACCACACTTTCGAGGTTTCGGTCGGGCAGATACTTTTGTGCTCTGCGGTCTTTTGCATAATCGTTGTACTGGTTAACTGGGCAATTTATCAGTTCAGGCCACGACGTAAAGTCTCTGATTATTGCACGGACGTTATTCACGATATAATCTGGGAGTGGGAGAGCTTACAATACGGAGAATTCGGCAATATTGAGCCTATCCCTATATGCCCCGTCTGTTCTTATCAACTTCACTACCAGGACCACCCTCTCCAACAAGACTTTACATTATTAGAGTGTGAAGGCTGTCATTGGTGGACAGAGTTGAAAGGCGATTATGATTCCATAAAGACCCATATAAACAAAATCGTAGAACACCGAATGCGCAGTGATGACTGGAAGAATGCTCGAGAACGTATAAAAGAGCTAAAAAAGTAAAAGTGGTACGAAATACTCAGTCTACATGCCATAAATGATTAAGGATTATTTATAACTGATTAATGAGTTTGCCCCCCGCCCGGAGACCGTGGGTAAATATAAAGACACCTAATAAAAAAAGGCTAAAGGTGGTATCCCTTAGCCTTTTCAGGATTCCCCAAACACACATAAATGCGTTTGGGGATCCCTATATAAAATATCCACCTCATAATCGAGGAGGGGGCTCGCTGATTATTCTATACTGGATTGTAGATAACCTCTACATCCTTTGGATTTCTGCAAGGACGGTTCGGCCACTGTAACTCGTCAAACAAAAACTCAGTTGCCTGCCGGAGCATTACGGCTGGCATAGAGGGGCTCATCTCAAAAGAACCAATTACTTCATTATCGTATTTGCTCAAACCGTTAAAGAGGTATTCCCAATTTTCCCTCGGTATTCCTCCCTGCAGGCCGGGGCGCTCGTGGTCGTCCTTAATACCGTAATTATCGGTCAGGTGCAAATGAGCAACTCTGGGGCCCAAATCATCCACATATTGGGTGAAGGAGAATTCCCGGTCAACATTTGCATATCCGACATCGAGGCAATACCATAGTGATTCAAACTTTTTGCCAACGTCTTTAAGCGTCTGGAGGCTGCCGGTTTCGAGGCACAGTTTTACGTTATTATCCTCGGCCAGTTTTATTACCTCGGCGGCAAATTCACCGTTATCAAGTTCTGAACCATCGCGAATACCCAGACTGAGCAAATCGGTGACAATGTTTGCATCGAGCAACTTCGCACACTCTATCTGCTCATTCCACTCCTCTAGGGTCGGGCCATCGCTGCGAGAACGCATCGAGACGAGCATATCCCTCGTAGCTTCCACAAGCCTTGGCCAATTACGCCTTTCGTAACGGCACTCGTTCTGGCCTTTAATATTGGGCCACAGTTCGACACCAAAGCCCAAGGAGTGAAGAAAAAGACATTCCTGCTCGAAAGAAAGGTTGTTCTCACGCCACCAAAAAATCATTGTTGAAACAGCATACCTAATTTGCATCATCAAGTCTCCATACGTCCATCTGAAGCTATAGTGGCTGGTCAACCGTGCAGGTAAACACCCAGCCCAAACAGTATTATCGATTAAAAACAAACATAAATTCACTCTTTGTTGTAAATTCCATCATTTTTCGGGCCTTCCGGCCAGCTATTGACAAATATAGGGACCAGTCGCCTGTTTATAGTCCAATAAAAACATAATATCGGCCACTGACTGATGAAAAAAAGTAAAACTTGGTAAAATTTATGTTGCAATATGGCGATTAGAGTGTTAGAATTCGTGTTTGAAGGTATTCGGAGAGTTTTAAACTATGAAAAAAGGAATACATCCAAAATACGATAAGGTAGTGGTTCACTGCGGCTGCGGCAACACGTTCGAGACCCGCAGCACAATCAAGGAAATCCACGCCGAAATCTGCTCGATGTGCCATCCGTTCTATACGGGCAAGCAAAAATATGTTGACACAGCCGGCCGGATAGAGCGATTCCAAAAGAAATACGGCACAGATTACATCAAGGCAGCCCCATTATCCAAAAAGTCGGAAAATGGGAGCCCCCAAAAAACCCAAAAAGACCAGCAACAATAGCTGCCCATCCAAGATAACAGCGTTTAGCATTCATCGTTTATTCGACGTTTTATGTATGCTATTCGCTATTTTTGTATCAGAGGATTGAAATTATGGCTGAAATACAAGAAAGCCTGCTGGCAAAACTTGATGAAATCGAGGAACGGTACAGCGAAATCGAAAAGCAGATTGCAGACCCGGCGTTTGCGACAGATTCGGCCAGGCTGATATCACTATCCAAAGAGCAGGGCAAACTCAAAACAATAGTCACAAAATACCGCGATTACAAAAAAACGGTAGCCGGGATTGAGGACGCCGAGCAGATAATACAGGACAGCTCGGTCGAGGAGGATTTTAGAAACCTGGCGAAAGAAGAGATCCAGGAGCTTGAAGTTAAAAAAGGCCCCCTTCTCGAAGACATCGCAAACAGTTTGGTGATGGCCGAGGAGATAAGCGCCAATTCGGTGATAATGGAAATAAGGGCCGGGACCGGCGGTGAAGAGGCGGCGTTGTTCGCACGTGATTTATATAATATGTATATAAGATACGCCGAGAGCCGCAAATGGAAGGTTGAACAACTAAGTTTCAGCGCAACAGAAAAGAACGGTTTTCGCGAAGTTATCTTCGGTGTAAAAGGGCCGAACGTGTGGTCCGAGTTAGGCTACGAGGGCGGGGGTCACCGGGTTCAACGGGTGCCGCAGACCGAATCGCAGGGAAGGATTCATACCTCGGCGGCGACTGTAGCGGTATTGCCTGAGCCGGAAGAAGTAGACATCGAGATCAATCCCGATGATGTGATTGAACACGTCAGCAGGTCAAGCGGGCCGGGCGGACAAAACGTCAACAAAGTCAGCAGCGCGATTAAGCTTGAGCATGTCCCAACAGGGATAACGGTCAGTATGCGAGACGAGCAAAGCCAGCATAAGAACCGCGCCAAGGCGTGGCGAATCTTAAGGAGCAGGATTTACGAAGATGTAGAGAAGAAAAAAAGAAGCAAGCGCGATTCGCAGCGCAAGACAATGATCGGCTCAGGCGACAGGTCCGATAAAATCAGGACTTATAATTTTCCACAGAACCGGCTGACCGACCATAGAATTAACTTGTCGCTTTACAGCCTGGATAAGATAATGAACGGCGACATGGAAGAATTGATCGTCGCACTCAAAGAATACGACAAACAACAAAGGCTCAAAGACCTTTGAGCCTGATACAAGACTAAAGAGCCAAGACCAAGGGATAACGGGATGGGAAGAAATTTCAGGAATATAAAAGCATCTTGTCTCCGGAGTCTCGTCTGATGATAGTTGTTGTAACAGGGATGGTCGGAATTGATAAGAAAAGCTACCTTGAAAAGGTCTGTCAATTCGCGGCCGAGAGAGAAAAGAATGTGCTTTTATGCAATGTCGGGGAAGAGATGTACGCCGAAGCGCCCGATATTCCGCCGGGCAAAATCCTCGACATTCCAATGAAAAGGCTAAGCTCACTTCGTCGCAGCGTATTCAAAGACATCATTACAAAAGCCGAAAAAGCCACGGACCTGATCGTCAACACTCATGCGACGTTTCGCTGGCGGCACGGCCTGTTTCCGGCGGTGGATTTCGACCAGATGCGGCAGCTCGACGCCGATATGTATATCTGCCTGATTGATGGTGTCGCAGCATTACACACGCGGCTCGTCGACGAACACTCCACGGAACATAGTCTCAAGGACCTGATTGTCTGGCGGGAAGAAGAAATTATCGGCACGGAAATGCTGTGCAAAGGCATCGATGAGAAAATTCCTTTCTATTGTCTGGCCCGAGGGGCCGAAGAGGAAACATCCGAGACATTTTACAAACTCGCTTTTGAGCGGTTAACTAAAAAAGCCTACCTAAGCTTTCCAATGACCCAAGTCGGCGATATGGAAAATGTTAAAAAAGAAATTTACGATTTTCGCCGACTGATGAAACAATTCTTTATCTGCTTCGACCCGGCCGATCTGGAAGAATCCTATCTGCCGCACTATGCCCGGCAGGCAAGCCTGAAAGGATTGGATTTCATCGAGGTAACGGCCCTTGGGCGAACAATCCGGCTGGATTTACACGAGGTCCGGCAAATTGTACGTGATATTAACAGCCAGATATACGCCCGTGATTTTCTGCTGGTTGAACAGTCNNCGGCAAATCGAACGCGATATTAACAGCCAGATATACGCCCGCGATTTTCTGTTGATTGAACAGTCGGACATGATAATCAGCTTTATTCCCACTCTGCCTGACGGCCGGGCAGCTATATCCAGCGGAGTCGAAAGGGAACTGCAGCACGCCCACGAATCAGCCAAGGAGGTATATGTGATCTGGACGGCAAGAAAGAGCCCCTCGGTATTTGTTACGCAAACGGCAACAAAAGTCTTCAACAATCCGTCAAATGCGGTAGAATTCTTCAAAAAGAAAGGATATATTGAAGAATGACAGCCGAACAAGAAGGCTTTTGGCCGGAAATGATTAACAATCTGCCGGAAGCAGAAATCCCTATTGAAGGATTACGCTCTCATATTTTTCAGGGCCAAAACCAACAGATAGTATTTATGAGTTTCGAAAAAGACGTCGAAGTGCCTGAACATTGTCACGAAGCACAGTGGGGTGTTGTTTTAGACGGTGAAACTGAATTAACCATAAACGGCAGGAAACACAGATTGGGCAAGGGAGAGACTTACTTTATTCCCAAAGACGTCCGGCATAGTGCGAAAATAAAAAAAGGTTACAAGGACTTAACGCTATTTAATCAAAAAGACAGGTATAAAGCAAAGTGACGTCTCTGGATGCAAAGCAATTAGCCGGCTGTATCGACCATACATTGCTCAGCGCCACCGCAACAAGCGAGCAAATCAGGCAGTTATGCGAAGAGGCAAAGACCTACGGATTTCATGCGGTATCGGTCAATCCACGGTGGGTGGCTTTGGCAGCGGATGAATTACACGAATCAAAAGTGGCCGTCGGCGGAGTGGTGAGCCTGCCGCTCGGCGCTGATTCAACCAGAATCAAGGTTGAACAGGCAAGAGAAGCCATCTTCGCCGGTGCCGATGAGATTGATATGGTCGCCGATTTGGCGGCGATAATCGAGGGTAATTCACCGTACCTTACCAATCAACTGCAGGCGATGCTGAAACTTTGCCGGTCTTTCAGGCCCGCGGTTCTGCTGAAAGTGATAATCGAATCGGCCGCCCTTACCAGAGAGCAGAAGATATTTGCCTGCCAGATTGCAGATAAATGCGGGGTTGACTTTGTCAAGACGAGTACGGGAATGAACCCGGCCGGGGGAGCAACGGTCGAGGATATAAAACTGATGAAAGAATTCGCGCCAAACTGTAAAATAAAGGCGGCCGGTGGAATCAGGACCGCTAAGCAGGCCCTTGAAATGCTGGAAGCAGGTGCAGACAGAATCGGGACTTCGACAAGCGTGGAAATAATAAATGAGTTCAAAGGACAACAATAATAACGGTGAAGAATTTGTCAGTGAGCCAATCAAGCCGGTCGCAGGCACGTTTGAGCCTGCTTCAATGACAAGAGGTGAGCCGGGACTGCCGGGTCGATTTATCTGGAGAGATAAAGAGTACGCAGTCGCCGATGTGCTCGAAGTCTGGAAGGAATTGGGGCTCTGTAAAAGCGGAGGCCCTGAGAAGTATTTACGTAAACACTGGTTCAAAATCTTAACCGGTAACGGACTGATAATGACAATATACTTCGAGCGGCAGCCAAGGGCAAAAAGCCAGAACAAAATGAGATGGTGGCTATATACGGTCATCGGAAAGGAAGAAGAAGATGAGTGAGATGATATCTATTTGCGGCTTGTTATGTAATGAGTGCGGAGCATTCATTGCAACAAGCAACAATAGTGACGAAAAAAGAGCGGAGGTGGCTGAACTCTGGTCCCAGCAATACAACCAGAACATCAAACCGGAAGATATCAACTGTGACGGCTGTATATTAGACGGTGAACGTCTTTTCGTCCACTGCAAAGCCTGCAAGATAAGAAAATGTGGAAAAGAAAAGGCAGTTGAAAATTGCGCTCACTGCGATGAATATGCCTGTGAAAAGCTCGGAGAATTTTTTAAGAAGGCTCCAGATGCCGGGAGACGATTAAATGAAATAAGAAGCAAACTCTAATATTTTGACCACTTCTCGGCGAATCCAAATTCTATATGTCAAAAATACAAGATGTAAAAAAAGAACGCTCTACTGCAAGCGCAAAGTCTAACAGGACCGTAGCGTTAAAGACACCTACTACTGTCGACAGGGGAATTCCTTGTAGATTATACTACAAGCAAATTCACAAACCTATAAATCTACAGGCTCTGAGCGAAACATTCGCAACGTTAAACAATCCTTCAATTCTCGGCGGTAATATTGCCAGGAAAGATACAGACAGATTCAGCTACTGGGGGGCCGGTCCTAAAGAAGTATTTGAATTCCTATCAGGACAAACAGAGCCATTTACAAAACTGCAAAAAGTCCTGAACAAATACAAACTAAAAGATCATGAAACCGCCCTGCCCAAAGGGATGTTTCGTGGTGGATGGGTGGGGTATTTCAGCTACGAACTCGGCCGGTATATCGAGAAACTGCCGGAAAGCACAATCGATGACCTCCGGATGCCGCTGATTCGACTGTGTTTCTACGACCGTTTTATCGCATACGATCATCTGGAAGATACTTTATGGCTCATCGAATTACAGACACCGAACGATACTCAAAAACCGCAGGAAAAATTAGCCGCTCTGGAAAAATTACTGGGTGAATCCGAAAGAACTCATCTTTCATCACCCCGGCCAGCGGATATTGAAAATATAGATTTCTCACAAATTCGATGCAATATGGATAAGAGTTATTATCTGGAAGCCATCGAGAAAATAAAACGCTATATCTATGACGGCGACGTTTACCAAATAAACTTTTCGCAGCGATTCGAATGCGACTATCAAGCCAAGGCGATAGACCTTTTTCACTGGCAAAATTATTACAATCCCAGCCCTTACTCCGCCTATATCGACGCCGGGACTTTTCAAATTGTAAGCGCTTCACCTGAGATGTTTATAACAATCGAGGATGGCATAATCAGCACCAAGCCGATTAAAGGCACGCGGCCACGGGTTAGTGAAGCCGGAGAGGGTGAGAACATCAACGCAAAGAATTTCGACGAGCTGGCCGGGAGCGAAAAAGAGCAGGCCGAGCTTAATATGATAGTCGACTTAGAGCGAAACGATATCGCGCGAATCTGCGAACCCGGGACCAGAAAGGTCGTTCAGCCAAGAACTATCGAAAGCTATCCGACCGTTTTTCATGCTGTTGCAACCGTAGCCGGGCGGCTTCGAAAAGAGATTACATTCTGCGATATTCTAAGGGCGATGTTCCCCGGCGGCTCCATTACCGGCGCTCCGAAAATCCGCTCGATGGAGATTATCGACGAGACCGAACCGACAGCAAGAGGCGTTTATACCGGCAGTATCGGCTATATCGGCCTCGATGGCAGCGTCTCCCTGAATATTGCCATACGAACGATTATTATCAACAACCAAAAGGCCTTTACACAGACCGGCGGTGGCATTGTCGCAGACTCCGACCCACAGGCCGAATGGAATGAAACTCTCACAAAAGCAAGAGCGTTACTGGCCGGTATCAGGGCAGTGCAATGTAACAGTTAAGGGCAATACAATGGGATTATTAGACCGCGATGTGATTCATTCGGAACCTTGTGTTCGTGCTTTTTCGCGTATTTTCTGGGCTTTTTTGTTTTTCCTTGATTTTCGGATTGGAATCAACAACGTGCACATTGATGTACTGCCCGATTTTATCGGATGGATTTTGATGGCTACGGCATTGGGCTGGATATTAGGGCTGCACTCAGACATAAAGTTAATTCGGACCCTAAGTCTCGTATCGATTTTTCTTTCAATCTTTGATCTTATTGAGATTAAGAAGAAAGTTAGTGGAATCTCTTACGATATTTCGATTTTTTTCCCCGTTGGGATTGCCCTGGCCATTCTAAGCATTATAGTCATCTGGAAGCTATGTGGCGTGATTATGGACATGGCCGAGGCCGTCGGCAACCAGCTAATCAGAGAACGGGCGGATTTCCGCAGAAAACTGTATCTGGCTTTTATGATTGCATTGCCGGTTGTTATGGTAATTTGTTTTGTTGTTCCGCCCCTGATACCGATAGTTGCTATCGGTGGCCTCATCGCAGCCATTGTGATTTTTTGCCTGCTGATGGGCTTAATGAAAGCAACAGTAAATATATGTGTCAGCTAAAAACGCTGGAATAGTCGAAGACTATGATCCGTGAAAAGAACGGGAAAAACTAAAGCAAAAGCAAGAGCGCTGCTGGCCGGTATAAAAGCAGTGGAAAAAACCTAAATGTTAGTCTCTAATATACGTCCTTGCTAAATAAAGTTTATAAGATGAAAGTAAAACAGATATTTTTGAGCCCAGCGACTATCCTTGTGATAGCAGTTATGATAGTGGGACTTTCTTTGACAATATATGGACAAACGAGCGTTGGAATCTCAATGATGATATTTATTCCATCTGTCGCAATATTTATCCGCTCATTGTTTTTAAGTTTGAGCTCCAATAGGAAACAGGCCATCACTATGCTAATTGGTCTGGCAGCACTTTTCTTAAATGCTTACGTGGTTCTGGAACTTAGATCGAGTAGAAATTTTGCTTTTTTTTGGCTTTCAAATTCTTTCATTATTTTTGGAATAAGTGGATTGATTTATATCTGCAGAAATAAAGATGGCAATAAAACCAAGAAATAAGGCAAAGTAAAACACGAGAAAAATTCGCCAGAAATGAAGAAATGGCTGAGAAGGTTTTTCTAAATGACAAGTTGGTAGATATCGACAAGGCCGGGATATCGGTCAGCGACAGCGGTCTTTTGTACGGGGCCGGTCTTTTCGAGACGATGCGAAGCTATAACGGCGTGGTCTTCTCACTAAAAGACCATCTGGACCGGCTGTTTTTCAGCGCATGTGCCTTCTCGATAAAGCCGCCACACAGAAAGTTTATCACCGAAGCCATATATAAAGTCCTCAAGGAAAATAAATTGACCGATGCACGGCTACGCCTGACACTAACCGGCGGGCCAATGGTCGTATCAGAGGAACAGCGGCGGCCGACACTGCTTATTACAGCCGCGAAATTAGTGCCCTATCCAGACGAATATTATAAGAACGGCGTTATGGTCGTGCTGTGCCCATTCAGGCAAAATCCCGCTGAGCCGACCTGCGGGCACAAAACGACAAGCTATTTCTCTCGCATAATGGCCCTGAAATGGGCACACCAAAGGAAGGCCGCCGAGGCGATATGGTTTACAGTAGATAACCGCCTGGCGGAGGGGTGCATAAGCAACGTGTTCCTTGTCAAAGATTCGGTTCTATATACACCGCCGATTGAAACGCCGGTGCTTGCAGGGGTGGCGAGAAAGACCGTCTGTCAGATTGCCATGAAAAATTCCATTAAATTGGTTGAAAAAAATCTGTTTATAGACGATTGTTTAGCAGCCGACGAGGCCTTTCTGACCAATGTAATTATGCAGATTATGCCGATAAGCAGTATAGAGAAGCACGCAGTAGGCAACGGCAAGGTCGGGGCGATGACTAAAAAACTGCAAAAAAGCTTCAAAGAACTTATCAAAACCGAATGCAGGCAAGGAAAATGAAGATAAAAGATATCGCAGCAACGATTGAGAAAATAGCAGATCCAAAACTGGCGCAGGACTGGGACAACGTTGGCCTGCTCATCGGCGATGCGCGGCGCAATGTAAAAAACATTCTGCTGACAATCGATGTTACCGCAGAAGTTTTGGCTGAGGCAAAAAGATTAAAAACCGACCTGATTATCAGCTATCATCCCATCATCTGGGACGGCCTGAAACAAATCAGAGCCGACGGGGCAAGCGGCACCGTCTATAAATTGATAAAATCGGGGATTGCAGTTTTCTCGATACATACCGCTTTAGATGTTGCGATAGGCGGGGTGAACGACGGCCTTGCAGAGATTGTCGGTATTTTTGACGCCGAGCCTATCGGCGATTACGTTGACAATCCAACCGGCGATAATTACAAACTCATTGTCTTTGTTCCGATCGAATCTGCGGCCAAAGTCTCAAATGCCATTTTCGCCGCCGGAGCAGGTATAATCGGCAATTACAGGAATTGCAGCTTCGGCGCCGAGGGGACCGGGACGTTTCTGCCCTTGAAAGGCGCAAAGCCGGCTATCGGCAAAAAAGGGCAACCGGAAAAAGTGCCGGAGATAAGGTTCGAGACGATTGTGCCTGCTGAAAAACTGGCCGATTGCATCGAAGCGATGATAAAGGCGCATCCTTACGATACACCCGCCTTCGATGTGTTTAAGCTCTACGATACACAGGGCAAATTCGGCCTTGGGCGAATCGGGAAAGTAGTCCCGCCGGTACGGATAAAAGAGATTATCGGGAACATAAAGAAATATACCGGTGCAAAAGCCGTCGGCATAGTAGGAGACGAAAAGCGGCTGGTCAAGACCNNTCGAATCGGTAAATTAGCCCGGCCGGTACGGATAAAGCAGATCATCGAGAAAATAAAGAAACATACCGGCGCAAAAGCCGTCGGCATAGTCGGAGATGAAAAGCGGCTGGTCAAGACCGCCGCGGTTTGCGCGGGCTCGTGCGGCAAGATAATCAATTCCGTCATCGCCGCGAAAGCCGATTGCTATGTCACCGGCGAACTGAAACATCACCAGGCATTAGCCGCACAAGAGGCGGGATTAACCTGTATTTGCCTGAGCCATACCGTCTCGGAGCGGTTTATACTGAAGAAATTCGCCAAACAGTTGCAAAAGCAAATCAAACAGGTAACAATCAAGATAAGCAAAAAAGATGCAGACCCGTTTAAATGGAAAAACCTATG
>JAABXR010000034.1 GCA_011776225.1 Phycisphaerae bacterium | reverse complement strand
ATTTTTTGAGAATGCAAACCTTTATCAGCAAATATCTTAAATTATTCTTCAGGGACAATTAATTAAGGTTTTGCATTATATTATATCCTTATTGTACGAGGATTAGCGTAAGGGTCATATAGATAGCGACACTGATGGAATCGTTTGCTGTGGTTACGAGCGGGCCGGAACTAATGGCGGGGTCTATTCCTATTCTTCTAAACAAAAACGGCAGCAGTAATCCAAGTGTTGTTGCGACCATAATTGCCGAGAACATAGCGGTGGTAAAGGCGAGAACAATACGTACAGGTTCGACGGAGTTTCCATGTGTTCTGTAGTTAAGTAAAAATGCGCAGACCAATCCGCCTATTATACCGCAGCTTAAAGCGACGATCAGAGCGATTCTGACTTCCCTGTTAAAGACCTGACTCAGTTTCAAAGCAGCGAGGTGGCCGGTGGCCAGGCCTGAGACGACGATAGCAGAAGTTTGGAGGCCGGCGTTTCCACTGATTGCGGCAATCATGGGGACAAAGGCGACGGCGGCGGTGAAAACGCGTGCGAGGTCTCCAAGTCCGAATTTTCCATGGAAAAAAATCAGGACCAGGGCAGTAATACCTGTGCCGATGAGGCAGGGGAGCAACCATGTCATTCTGACTCGTGCGGCGTGGAAGACGGAGACGTCGTCGAGTTCGTCGGGGTCGGTTCCGGCCATTGTATATATGTCTTCGGCAGCCTCCTCGTCGGCGACTTCTATGATTCGGTCTGCGGTGATTCGGCCGACGAGTTTTTGGTTCCTGTCGAGAACCGGGGCGACAATGAGGTCGTTGTCTCTGAAGACGTTGCGTACCCTCTCCTGGTCGTCATCGGCGACAACGTAGATAGTGTCAGGATCTATTAGGTCGTTTATCCTGGTGTTTTCGGGTCTTGTAAGCAGCAGACGGATGCGGACGTCACCGAGGAATTTTCCATTTTTATCAACGACAAAGACCGAATAGAAATCCTCATCTATTTCGGCAGCTCGGATTTTGTTTACGGCTTCAGCAACTGTTGCATCTTCCGACGTGCTGATTAATACGGGATCCATAATTCCGCCGGCGGAATCTTCGGAGTAGCTCATTAGTTTTTTTATGAGTAGTGAATCGGCGGGCTCGAGGCTTTGTAATAATTCCTCGCGTTTTTCCTGTGGGAATTCTGCAAGCAGGTCTGCGGCGTCATCAAGATCGAGTTCTGAGATGATAGTCTTTATCTCGTTTGCGGTGAGCAGGTCGAAGAGTTGTCGTCTTGTAGCCTCATCAACCTTTTCGAGGACTTCGGCGGCGGTTTGTTTTTCCAGTACGTCGAAGATGATTCGCCTCTGCTCATTGCCGAGCAGCTCGACGACTTCTGAGATATCGCTGCTGCGTTTGTCCTTTAGCAGTTCGGCGAGGGCGCCGGCGTCGTTTGAGTCGAGCAAAAACTCGATTTGCTGTAGCAATATCTGCTGTCGAAAGCGTTTTTGTTCGTCTGCCATTCGATCCTGCCTTCTTTTATTCGCCGTTCGTATCGTATTCGAGATAGGGATTTCGAGCCCCGAAATTACCCGGTCGCGAGATAAAATAACTGAATTATTTCTATCAGGCAACGCTTTTGTTTATTAAAGAATTGATAAAAGGGACGGAATTGTGTTTTATAGTAAAAAAAGGCAAAAAAAGAGAAAATGAGGCAGACGAGAGGCCGATGATGAAGTTTTAAAGTTAGTGTTAAAATTAAAGAATATTCTTGGAAATTTGACGGTTTTAGTGTAGAATATGAAGATGAGGATGCGGCTTTATGTGCAGTTTTTGAAAGGACAATGAGCAGTTTTTTTGAAACGGGGAATATGATGAAAAGTTTTGTTTATGGGACGTTATCATTTTTTGGGTTAATGGTGTGCATAAGTTTTGCGGCACCTGAGCCAGCTATCATACCCGGGCCGCGAGACTGGACGTTAGATGTGACATTTGAGCATCCCCAGCAAATTGTAGCTCGAACGGAGAAAGGGGAATCGCTACGGTTCTGGTATACTATAGTTACGCTGACGAACGAGAGCGGTCGGGATGTCGATTTTTTCCCGAATTGTGAGTTGATGACTGATACTTTCCATATATTACCAGCCGGCAAAAGCACTCCAACAGGAGTATTTGAGGGTATAAAAAGGCGTCATCAGCGAAAGTATCCGTTTATGGAGGCCCTTGACAAGGCCGGGAACAGGATGCTTGAGGGTGAGGATAACGCCAAGGACATCGCTGTTATCTGGCCTGATTTTGATGAGAAAGTCAAGAATATCAAGGTTTTTGTTTCGGGTTTAAGTAATGAGACAGCCTCCATTGACCATCCTGTGGAAAAAGACGGGGAGGGCAAAGCGGTCAAGGTTTACCTGAGAAAGACGCTCGAATTAAGCTACTCGGTGAGTGGTGATCCGGCTTTACGGTCATATGCCAAGCTAAGCTATAAGGGCAAACGCTGGATTATGAGGTAGTTGTTCGTATCGGGGGGAGAGGTGCTGTTCGAGGGGCGGGCATGCAATTTCACCGCGTTTCTTCAGTCCAAAACACGTACGGTCGACAATAACGGGCAAAGTGTGTAAAAATTTGTAAAAAAGGAGGAGAAAGTTCTTAGAAAAGCACATTTTTTGAGTACTTTTTCTCTACTTTTTCGCGTAAATGTTCGAAATATATAAGGTAGTAATTTTACGAAGCAATGAGGAATTAGAGGTGTGAGTTGGCGGTAAAGTAAAATGACCGTAGTTTTGTTTGGCAGACTAAAAGGAGACAGATGATGGCCGCAACCAAAGTTGCAAAAAAAAGTATGGGTATGCCCGAAATAAGAAAAAAGGCAAGGAAACTGGGGATAACACCGGGTAAATTGAAAAAGGCGGACCTAATCCACACTATCCAGGTGACCGAGGGTTGTACGCCATGTTATGGCAGGTCATACGGCAATTGTACCAATACCGACTGCTGCTTTATGAAAGATTGCCTTAAGCTGCGGTTGTAAATTGTGTATTGTGCTTTTTGTGTATTGTTTTAGGTTTTTTTTTTAGGGCGGACAGATTTAACATTTAAGAATATCCCGCCGGCGAAATATTAGGTTTTGACGGCGGGATTTTTTGTTTTGACGTGCATTCGGAATTTGATTATTGTGTTGGTCGATTATCGGTAAAGGATTTGCGGAGTGTGTGACGGAAGCGTAATAAAGTTAAGAAGGCAGATTTTTTAGAATTGGAGGTATACAATGGAATGTCCGGCATGTGGTAAGTCAATGGTTGAAAAAGATTTTGGGGGCGTTCAGGTTGATGTGTGCAGTAAGGGATGTAAAGGGATATGGTTCGACTGGCAGGAACTGGTTCAGTTGGATGAGAATAGTGAGGGGGCCGGGAATGCCCTTGAAGAGGCATTGAAAAGTCCACGTTTCAAACAGGAAGACCGAGAAAGGCTATTCTGTCCGAAGTGCGGCATGGCCATGCACGTGCACAAGTACAGCAGCGCCAAGGAAGTGAGCGTAGATGAGTGCTACGGTTGCGGAGGGTTTTTCCTCGACAGCGGTGAGATTAAAGAAATAAGAGATCAGTATATGAGCGAGGAAGAACGGGACGCCTACGTGGACAAGCTGTTGGCAGATATCCCGGAATTCAAGGAGCTGGAGGAAGAGACGAAGAGAGAGAAATCGAAACTGCGGGCGCCGGCGGGCAGAAAGTTAGTCAAGTTTCTCAGAAGAGATGAATTCATGTTGGGTACCTGATAACGCAAGATTAAAATTTGAGATTAGATATTGATGACTGGTGACGTTTGACAGGTGTTAATCGTCAGATTGTTCAATGGAAGGGAGAATTCGAATGAATCAGGACGAAGAACATTTAAGATTGCTTTCTATTTTTCATTACGTAGCCGGTGGGATTACGGGTTTCTTCGCGTGCTTTCCCTTTATACATTTGATCATTGGTATAGCAATGCTTGCCGGTGCTTTTGGAGGTGATGGTCCGCCGGCGTTTATGGGCCTGCTTTTTGTGATGATGGCTTTGATTTTTATCACTGGCGGTTGGACACTTGCGATTTGCATGATTGTTTCCGGCCGGCGTCTTGGGCAAAGGAGAAGCTATAAGTTCTGTTTCGTTATTGCCTGTATTAGTTGCGCGTTCATGCCGTTTGGTACGGTATTGGGTGTGTTTACGATTATTGTTTTAGTGCGGCCTACGGTTAAGGAGTTGTTTGGAATTTCGCCGCAGGTGAAATGATAGATCGTTGTTAATGGTTTGTTGTTCGTTGTTTTTAGTATTGAATTGGGGTATTTTGGTAAATTTAAGGCTGAGTGGTTATCCTTCTCGGTCCTAGTGTAAATAATTGTGTGTAAGTTTGGTTGAAGCTGTGGCGGTCATCCGTCTGGAGCGG
>JAABXR010000010.1:12586-12884 GCA_011776225.1 Phycisphaerae bacterium | reverse complement strand
TTGTGTAGGGTGAACGTGCAGGCAGCGATATGGACCGTTTTTGACCATCTCCTTTTGTTGCTGGTTCAATTGCGCATACGGCTTTAAAAATTTAGCCGGCTCTGTGCCGTCGAATGAATAATTAAAAAATTCGTCCGGCAGTTCCAGATAAGGTTTATCCCGGTTCCTGTGTGGATTCGGTTGCACTTGACTGTTATATGCGAATGAGCCGTAAGGATACCGGACCCCCCAAAGCTTATCTGTGGGCTTGCCGAAACAGCAGCCGTTGAGAAAGCACCCGATCCTGCCGAACACCAGC
>JAABXR010000010.1:0-12567 GCA_011776225.1 Phycisphaerae bacterium | reverse complement strand
CAGAATATCGAGATAACGGCGGACGGGAAGCTTGTGGCGCAACAAATAAAAGAAGACAACAAGGATAGCTAAAATCACGCCTCCTAAAAGTTCCAACCCCCCCTGCCAGATGGCAAAAACGGATGCAAAGTCCCCGCGGAACTTGTCGTAATAGTGAATTACGTAAAATAAACGAGATCCGACCACACCGGCTATCAAAGTGTAAAGCGAGGCATTAGTGATAAGCTGTGGATCGGGTGTGATATCCCGGCTAAGTCGTCGTATCACGAATACGGCCGCAAGGAAACCGATAACCATCATCAATCCATAGCTCTTGATAGTCAGGTTGGTAAAAGGCAGCTCAAAAAGTTCAGGATACATTTAGTTCGCCCTTAACAGCGCTCTTCTCGTTCGAATCTTGAATTTCGTCAGCAGTTTGTTTTTCATTATCTTCACTGCCAACGTCAACTTTGAGTTCAACTATTTGAAAGATTATAATTAAAACGATGCCCAAAGTCGCCATATAAATGCCCAGATTTTGAGAAACAGTTCCACCTTTATAAATTGCCCACCAGCCGTGTTCGAAAGGATTATCATCGCGGAGAGCTTCTAAAAAGAACCGGGTGACACCGTATAAAATAAACATCAGCGAGAATGTGCTTCCCGGCTTAACAAAGAGCTTCTCGGGATTGTTTGACTTTAGTGCCCTCCGTGACCTGCGCCAGAAAAAGTATAGTAATATAGCGCAGAGAAGCGCATTCGCGAATGAATATAATTGGGTTGGATGCACAGGCAGACACTGGTATTCACCGCTTTTGACTTCCTCCTTCTGCTCTTGCGTTAATTCTTCATATTCCTTTAAGCCGTAGTATGTTTGTCCATTCTCGTTGTAATAATCGAAGAATTCCGCCGGCAGTGGCAGTTGCGGCTCGGGCCGGTTTCTTTTCGAATTCGGATAAAACTGGCTCATGTATGGATCCGAGCCGTATGGAAATCGCACGGCCCACCGAACTTTGGTTGGCTTGCCGAAGCAGTCACCTTTCAGAAAGCACCCGATCCTCCCAAACGCAAGACCNNCCCAAACGCAAGACCCACCATCAGCCCGATAGCCAGAATATCGAAGTAATTTCGAATGGATAGTTTATGCCGTCTCAGGTAGAACAAGAGGACAAAGATAGCTAAAATCACTCCCCCCAAAAACTCAAGTCCGCCATGCCAGATAGCAAAAACATAACGCCACTGCCCGCCGAACTTCTCGAAGTGATGGACCACGTAAAACAGACGCGCCCCAACCACTCCGGCTATTAAACAGTACAGACACGCATTTGTGATAACCTGAAGATTGTCCGTGATATGAAGGCTAAGACGTCTTATAACAAGAACCGCAAAGATAAAGCCAATAACCATCATCAGCCCATAGGTGGGTAGGGGCCAATCAATGTAAGGTATCTTGAAAAGTTCAGGATACATTCAGTTCGTCTCTCGCTGTTCGTGGCTCGTTTGAAACAAGACTCTCGGCTTCCTATATGCTCTCTTTTATCTTGTTATTTTCATCGAGGATAACAACTCGCGGCTTAAGTTCTTTCGCCTCTTCGGGGCTGCAAAAGGCAAAGCTGAAAATAATAATAAGGTCGCCCGTTTTCACTAATTGAGCCGCCGCACCAAGTATCACAATCTTGCCGGAATTCGCCTCCGCCGGAACAGCGTAGGTCTCCAGCCTGTTGCCATTATTGATATCCGCTATCAAAACAGACTCATAGGGTAAAATCCCCGCTGCCTCCATCAGCACAGAGTCTATGTATATACTGCCCACATAGTGGAGCTTGGCGTCGGTAACCGTTGCACGGTGCAGCTTGCTTTTTAAAATCTTTACAAACATAATTTGTAAATCAACTCTTGGATTCAGATTTTCTTTTCAATACCGACTAAAAAGGCATCATTATAAATGATTGTTACTTGATGTCCACGACAATGTTGTCAATTAACCGGGCCGGGCCGATTCTGACAGCAACTGCTGCGAGGACTTTGCCGATAATCTTGTCGAGTTTTTGCAGGCTCTCGGCATCGACAATACTAACGTACTCTATCTGTATTGACGGAGCCTGGCTCAATATTTTACGCATATCGGTGGTAATTGTTCCGATATCTGTGGTGCCGGCCTCGATCATCTCCCGGCAATTTTGAAGGGATTTATATATCAACGTCGCGTCTTTTTTCTGCTCTTCGGTCAGATATTTATTTCTACTGCTGACCGCCAGTCCACTTTCCTCGCGAACGGTCGGGCAGACAACAATGTCAACCGGAATATTCAAATCAGCAACCATCCGCTTGATAACGACCGCTTGCTGGGCGTCCTTCTGCCCGAAATATGCAACATCGGCGCCGACGATGTTAAACAGCTTCGCACAAACAGTGGCAACGCCTCGAAAATGCCCCGGCCGGGATGCACCGCATAAGGTTTCGGTCAATTTCTCTACGTTCACCCAGGTAATATTCTCCGTTGGATACATTTGCTCCGGCGTAGGTACAAAAACAGCATCCACACCACACTTTCTGCAAATATCCAGGTCTGCTTCCAATGGGCGAGGATACTTTTCAAAATCTTCACCGGGGCCGAACTGCGTCGGATTAACAAAGATACTGACCACCACACAATCGCATTCTGTCACCGCCGCCTCGATTAAGGAAATATGACCGACATGCAATGCGCCCATCGTCGGAACAAAGCCGACTTTTCTGCCTTCACTCCGCGCTGCTTTAACCAGCATCCTGACCGATCCGATTGTTTTTGTAATTTCCATTTTTTGAGAGTGCAGCGTTTAGATTCATCACTGTGCTGTCACAGAAACGATAATACTAAACTATTGATTCTTCATAGCAATATAACATTTTATCTGATTTGCCAAATCCTGCAAATCGTCATCTTTTGTGCAATCAAACTCGGACATCGAGACACGAATAACAGGACAGATTTTCCAATCGGCAAAGAGTATCTCATAATCAGAATCAAGCGCCTCCAGAAACTGCAACTCGATTTTCTGCTCATAAGGTCGGTTGCGCCTGTGAATTCGTTCGAGGCAGTTGTGCGCCGAGTCCCAAAGATATATAACCAGCACGGGCAACGCAACCTGCCCGGCAAATGGCGGATATGTCTTTTCATACAAGGATAGTTGCTGGTTGTCGAGCAGCCGTCTTGCATAGATGAGTTCCTTGTCAAAGATATAATCGCTTACCGCAACTTCTCCCATGGCTAAAATGTTAGGATTTAACTGCTCGATCCTGCTCGTTAGAAAGTATAACTGCGAATCCAGTGCGAACTGCTTTTTACCGGCGTAGACATCAGGCATATAGGGATTCGTATCGTAAGCTTCGAGAAGCAGTTTGCCGACGAGATACTCGGCTAACTTTTCCGCCAAGGTTGTTTTACCGACACCTATGATACCGGCTATACTGACAAGCTGTGGAATGTTCGGTTTCAGTACATAATCAGCACCGTTGAGTCGGACCGCCAATTCATTCACCGGTTCATTTATAACAGGATGCATCAGTTCTGGATTCAGTTCGCACAATCCTTTGAGCACGAAAGAGCGCAAGTGAATCTGCGGATGCGGAATAGTTAAGTCGGAATGATTTATAACCTCCGTACCAAACAGCAAAAGATCCAAATCAATAATTCGAGATGTCCATTTTTCCTTTTGTTCTCTGCCGAGCGATACCTCAACATCGACCAGTTTCTTGTGCAAATCTTTTGCGCTTAGAGTGGTTGTTGTTTCAGCCACTGCGTTCAGGTATTTTGGCTGATTGGCTTGGCCCAGTGGTTCGGTCTCGATTATCTCGCTTACACGGACAACTTCGATTCCCTCAGCCTCAGCCAGCATTTTAACGGCGTTCCGTACAGACTTTTCCCGCTCACCTAAATTGCTTCCAAGTCCAATATACGCCGTCGTCATTTCTTCATACTCGATGCTCGTGATTGATCGATTATTGTCCTAAATGCCTGCGAAACGCCCCATTGCTTCTTTGACGTTCTCCGGCGTCGCAAACGCAGTCAGGCGAAAATATCCTTGACCGGCCGGACCAAAACCTTCCCCGGGTGTGCCGACAACATTGGCGTTTTGCAGCAGTCGGTCGAAAAAGTTCCAGGAACTCATGTTACTAAGCGTCTTCAACCAGATATACGGTGCATTTTTACCGCCATAGACCTGGTAGCCGAGCCTGGCCAGCGAGCTATGTATAAGATTTGCGTTTCTCATATAAATTTTAATGATCTTCCGGCACTGCTCTTTCCCCTCGTCTGTATAGACAGCCGCCGCGCTGGCCTGCGATATATACGATGCCCCGTTGAATTTAGTGCTGTGACGTCTGCTCCAGAGGGGATTGACTTTAACTGCTTTGCCCCTGGGACCTTTTGCCTTGAGTTGTTTCGGAACAACCGTAAAAGCACACCGAACACCGGTAAAGCCTGCCGTCTTGGAGAAGCTGCGAAATTCTATCGCCACATCTTTTGCTCCCTCAATCTCATATATTGAATGCGGGATTTTAGGATCCGTTATAAACGCCTCATAGGCCGCGTCAAAAAGAAGTATTGCCTGTCTTTTGTAGGCGAAATCCACCCACTTGCTCAGAATTTTTTTCGTAGCAACCGCACCCGTGGGATTGTTCGGAAAGCAAAGGAAAACAATATCAACGTGGGATTTAGGCAATGCGGGTATAAAGCCGTTTTCAGCCGTGCACGGCATATAAACTATTTTTTTATACTGCCCTTTTGTATTGGCCTCACCGGTCCTGCCAGCCATGACGTTGCTGTCGACATATACTGGATACGATGGATCGGTTATCGCAACTACATTATCCAGACCGAAGATATCCAGGATATTGCCCGTATCGCACTTGGCGCCGTCGCTGACAAAGACCTCGCTCCGGTCTAAATCGACACCCCGGCTCTTATAGTCATTTTCGATTATCGCATCGATTAGAAAATCGTAACCCCGCTCCGGCCCATAACCGTGAAAAGTGGCTTTGTTGCCCATCTCGTCGACCGCCTTTTTCATCGCCTTAATTATGGCCGGCGGCAGCGGCTGAGTAACATCGCCGATACCTAAGCTGATTATCTTTGCCTTGGGATTCTTCTCCTGGTAGGCACGCACTCGCCGGCTGACCTCCGGGAAAAGATAACCCGCACGAAGCTTCAGAAAATGCTCGTTTATTGTCGCCATCGTTCTTTTCCTTGATTCTCGTCATCCTGAGCGTAGCGAAGGATCTGGTCTGAGAAAAAGAGATTCTTCGATTGAGTCTCAGGATTACCGTTTTAACACCTGTTACTCGATTCTTAACACTCGATAATCTTGATTAGTTAATTAACTGATAACCATCGGTCAATTAGAGCCAAACCAAAACTACAATTCTATGACCGTAGATATTTCGCGTCAAGTACATATGTGAACAAAAGAGAGGATATAAAAAGCACACAAAAACAATTATCTTCTTAATTCTGCTTTGTATTCGAGCATAAGCTGCTCCGTATAAAAGCGTATTACAATGGATTCGCCGAAAACCGGGGTATGATTCATTTATTAGCGGCCAATTTACACCGCCGCGACAGAATTTGCAACAAAAAAGGCGGCTACGAACTGGACTGAAAAAATCACGAAAATGAAGTGCCAAATCTTTACCCTTTTTTACCCCGCCCGTTTGCGTTATACTGGTTGCATAAATAGAATCTCCGAGGGATTAAAGGCTATTTTTAGGAATGGAGGTTTTGGCTGTGACAAAACAGTGGAGTGTCTCAGGTTTCTGGGTAAGCGTTGTCATCGCCGTATTATTAGTTGTGTTACTGGATGACATAGGCATTGGTGCTTTGTCACAGGAGCTATCTCTCGATGTCGTCATGGCTCGCCTGCGCGATGGCTCAGACGGCAAAACCCCAACTGTCAAGCAGTTCGAACCAAAGTGGGTCCGTTCGCTAACACAGCGCGGCCGGCCGACGATATATACGAAGGAAAACAGCAGCAATTTCGAATACATCGGCATGCCTATCGGCGGTATCGCAACCGGCCAACTCTTTCTCGGCGCAGATGGAAAACTATGGTACTGGGACATATTCAACAACAAGACCTCGCGAGACGTCAGGGGCGTAAGGGCTTATCAATATCCTTACAAGAGAAGCTCACAGGACGAAAAGGCACGCAACTACATCGAGCAGGGATTTGCAATCCGCATAAGCCAACCCGGTAAAACCAGAACGTGGACACTGGACCGCGATGGCTTTTCCGACATAAAATTTCGAGGCCGGTATCCGATCGCCTATGTCAACTACGATGACAGCAATTGCCCCTTGATTATCGAACTGGAGGCTTTTTCGTCTTTTGTACCTCTTGACCTGGAAAACTCAACCTACCCGGCCACCATCTTCAATTTTACAATTGCTAACAATAGTGAACACTCCGTCACGGCCAAAATTACCGGATGGCTTCAAAACGCCGTTTGTCTGGACAGCAGGAAGAAAACTTACGCCAGTCTTTGTAATCGAGTTTTGCGCAGCAAAGATATGACGTTACTTCTCTTCGATGCAGTGAAACAGACAGAACCCGCACCAACTCGCGATGATATTATTTATGAGGACTTTGAAAGTAAAACTCAGGATAAATGGAAAATCGAGGGCGTCGCGTTCTCCGGTACACCCAAACCGAATTATCACCATCAGCAACTGCAGAATTACAGAGGCAAAGGATTGGCCGATTCATTTTTCAATAACGGCAAACAGGCAAGCGCCGGGGATTCTGACAGGCCAAAGGGCAAGATGACAAGTCAGCCCTTTACAATTAAAAGGCGTATGATTAAGTTTCTCATCGGGGGCGGTAACCACCCCAAACAAACGTGCCTGAATCTGTTGATTGATGGCAAAGTCGTACATTCTGCCACAGCAAACAATAGTGAACGCATGAGCTGGAAAATTTTCGATGTCTCAAAGTTCGGCGGCAAAACAGCTCAAATTGAGATTGTTGACAACCACACCGGCGGATGGGGACATGTTATGGTTGACCAAATCATCTTTACAGACAAAAAAACTGTGGGAAGTGACGATGTTGAGTTTGACGAGCAAAAGGATTATGGCTCGATGACGCTGGCAATCCTTGATAAAGGCCGGGATAATACATTTGCCAACACAGACGCGAAATTGCCGGATCAGGTCTTTACACCCGGCGGCCCCTCGCCCGGCCGTCCATTAGACGAAGATGAAGATATAATCGGTTCTGTCGGAAAGACCTTCAAACTAAACCCGGATCAGAATACAACGGTTACTTATATCTTAAGCTGGTATTTCCCCAATCACTACTTCAGAGGCCGCAATGTGGGAAAAAGCTATGGTAAGCGTTTCGGCTCTGCGCAGAAGGTGACAGAACACATCGCCGCCAATCTCGATGACCTTACTACTCAAACACGATTATGGCACAACACATGGTACGATTCCACATTACCCTACTGGTTCCTGGACAGGACTTTTCTGAATACTTCCATCCTGGCGACCAACACCGTGTACATCTTCCGAGATGGCCGTTTCTATGGTGATGAGGGTGTATATTGCTGCGCCGGTACCTGTACCCACGTCTGGGGATATGTCCAGGCAATGGGAAGGCTGTTCCCCGAACTCGAAAGACGCCTCCGCGAAGAAGTAGACTACAATCCCGATATTTCGTTGAACGCCGAGACCGGCAGGATTGGTTATCGCGGCGAATTTAACAGAGGCGATGCCGTGGACGGCCACTCCGGAATCATACTCCGCACATACCGAGAACACCAGATGTCTGAGGACGATGCCTTCCTGCGCCGAAACTATGACGCAATGAAAAAGGCCATGAACTATCTGACCAATACTTACGACTCCGACAGAGATGGTATACTAACCGGCGCTCAGCACAACACTCTCGACGCCCAGTGGTATGGAAAGATTACCTGGCTCAGCCTCTATTACGGTGCCGCTTTGCGGGCCGCTGGTGAAATGGCGGAAGAAATCGGTGACACAGAATACGCAAAACAGGTCCGCACGCTGGCCGACAGGGGCCGCAAATATATCGAATCCAAACTCTTCAACGGCGAATACTTCATTCACGAACCCGACTCGAAACACCCCGAGTCGCCGGGAGTATTTAACGGCTGTGAATACAGCCAGCTACTCGGACAAAGCTGGGCATATCAGGTCGGACTCGGACAAATTCTCGATCACGACAAGGTGACAACCGCTTTGAAGTCGCTGTGGAAATACAACTTCTCAACAGACGTGGGGCCCTTCCGGCAGGTGTTTAAAAACGGCCGCTGGTATGCGATGCCCGGCGAAGGCGGCCTCATTGCATGTACCTGGCCGTATGGAGGACAGGAAGCCCTCAAGCGAGGCAATCAACATTTTGCCGGCTACCTCAACGAATGTCAGGATGGCTACGAGTACGGAGCCACTTCCCTGATGATGTGGCAAGGCTTGACTTACAGGGCACTGGCACATACACGCACCCTTCACGACCGATACCACGGCTCAAAACGAAATCCTTGGAACGAGGTCGAGTGCGGCAGTCATTACGCCCGGTCAATGGCAAGCTATGGTTTATTCACTGGAATCTGTGGATTCGAATATCACGGCCCGAAAGGCTACATAGCCTTTTCTCCGAGGCTCACACCTCAAAATTTCCGAGCTGCCTTCACTTCCGCCGCCGGCTGGGGCACATTCTCCCAGAACCGTGACAGAAACACACAAACCGAAGTGATAGAGGTCAAGTGGGGCAGGCTCAGGCTCAAAACTCTTGCCTTCGATCTTCCAGATGATTGCCGGGCCCGTAATATTTCAGTAAAATGCGCAGGAAAAATAATCAAAGCGAATTACGAAATGAAAAATAACCGCATCGTTATTGATTTGCAAAATGATGTGAATATCCTAAGCAATCAGACTATGGAAATAACTATTACATTCGGCAAAAGCTAAGTTGATGTAGCCGTCTCTTAAATGGAGGTAAAACGACATGAAAACACACAGTTCAAAAGCCTGCTTCTTTTTGTTCTCGGTTGTAGTATTGTTAATCGCCGCTCAGGTAACCAGCGCGCTTACTCTGTACGTTTCACCGGAGGGCAATGACAGTTGGTCGGGCCGGCCGAGCAAACCAAATAGCCGGAAAACCGACGGCCCAAAAGCATCCCTTGCCGGCGCACGCGATGCGGTTCGGCAGATAAAATCAAAAGGCCCCCTCAAAGCGCCTGTGGATGTCATCATCTTGCCGGGTACTTATACACTCACCGAGCCGTTTACGTTAACACCGCAGGACAGCGGCACAAAAAAATGTCCCATCACGTACAAAGCCGCTCCGGGCAGTCAGCCGGTCTTCACAGGCGGCCGTGTCATAAAAGGCTTCACACGAGGACCGAACGGCATCTGGCAGACGAAAATACCGGATGTTGCTTCCGGTAAATGGTATTTCGAGCAGCTTTTCGTCAACGGCAAAAGAGCAATCCGTGCCCGCACGCCCAACAAGTTCTACCATTATTTTGGCCCGACGACCGAGATTCCAATCGAAAAAAAGAAAGGTCAATTCCGAAGAACAACACAGGTCCGCGGCGATGCCCTAAAACCTTTGCAGAACATAAGCAACCGCGAGCTTAGCGATGTCACGCTCATGGCCTACCATAAGTGGTGCATCACCCGTCGTTTCATAACGGCAATCGACACCTCGGCCAATGTGATAGTCACAATCGGCGAGAAGCTGAAAAGTTACTCCGGCTGGACAAATAACACCCGATTCCACCTTGAAAATTTTAAAGCCGCACTTGACATGCGAGGCGAATGGTTCCTCTCACGAGATGGCACCCTCTATTATATGCCGCTGGCCGATGAAGACATGAACAAAGCCCATGTCGTCGCACCGGTAATTGAAAAGCTTGTTATCTTCGAGGGAAAACCGGAGGCAGAAAAATTTGTCGAGCATATTCGATTAAGAGGCCTCGTCTTCTATCACAATCAATCCCTCCTTCCGCGCACGGGATACTATCCGTTTCAGGCTGCGTTCGTCACCGAGGCTGCCATTATGGCCGACGGCGCAAGAAATATCCTGATTGAGGATTGCGAGGTCGGCCACGTCGCAACCTACGGCGTATGGTTTCGCCAGGGCTGTCGGGATTGTAAACTTCAGCTAAGTTTCATTCACGACCTCGGTGCAGGCGGCGTGAGAATCGGCGAAGGCAGAATCCGGCCCGACGAGCCCTCACGCACCAGCCACATCACGGTTCACAATAATATTATCCGAACCGGAGGACGCATCTATACCTCCGCCGTCGGTGTCTGGATTGGACAAAGCGGCGATAACAACGTCACTCATAACGATATAGGTGACTTCTTCTATACTGGCCTCTCGGTCGGCTGGCGATGGGGCTACTCCGAAAGCCTCGGCAAGCGCAACAATTTAAGTTTCAATCACGTCCATCACATCGGCTGGGGCGTCCTCAGTGACATGGGCGGCATTTACACCCTCGGCCCATCACAGGGAACAGTCGTCCGCAACAATATCTTTCACGATGTCTATTCCTACTCCTACGGCGGCTGGGGACTCTACACCGACGAGGGCAGCACCGGCATCCTTATGGAAAACAACCTCGTCTACAATGTTAAGACCGGCGGCTTCCATCAGCACTACGGCAAGGAAAATATCATCCGCAACAACATCCTCGCCTTCAGCAAGCTATACCAGGTACAGGCCACGCGGATCGAGGACCATCTCTCGTTTACTTTTGAAAACAATATCGTTTATTACGATACCGGCGTCCTCCTCTCTGGTCCTTGGGACAGAGTCAGGTTGAAAATGGACAACAACTGCTACTGGGACGCGAGCGGCAGAGAAGTCAAACCGATAGGTAAATCGATGGCCGATTGGCAAAAGCAAACCGGCCATGACAAAAATTCAATAATCGCATATCCGGGATTCGTCGACGCAAAAAATTACGACTTCCGCCTGAAACCCGATTCTCCCGCCCTAAAAGTCGGCTTCAAGCCCTTCGACTACACCAAAGCCGGAGTATACGGTGACCCTGATTGGATCAAAAAGGCCAATGAAGTAACGTATCCGCCGCTGGAGATTGCGCCCGACCCTCCGCCCGTCTCAATTAAAGATAACTTCGAAAATACCACAGTCGGCTTTCAGCCCGCTACGGCCGAGGTTCACGTTGAAAGAAAAGGCGACTCTATTACCGTCACCGACGAGACGGCTGCAGGTGGTAAAAACAGCTTAAAAATTGTCGATGCGCCCGGCCTTCAACATGCTTACAATCCTCATTACGTTTACAAGCCAAACCACAACTCCGGTACAACACGATGTTCCTTCGATATGCGAATCGAGGAGGGGGTGCAGATAAATTACGAGTGGCGAGACTGGCGAACCTCACCTTACCACGTCGGCCCCCGATTTTGGGTCAACGGAACAAAACTACAAGTTTCCGGCAAAAACCTGCTGGACATCCCCGTGGGAAAGTGGGTGCATTTCGAGATTACCGCTGCACTCGGTAGCAAAGACGAAGGCACGTGGGACCTCGCCGTGACCCTCCCTGGCCAAAAAAGAAAGATTTTCAAAAACCTAAAAAACGGCGGCAAAAACTTCGAAAAACTCACATGGGTCGGTTTCACAAGCAACGCCACAACCAAAACAATCTTCTACCTTGACAATCTCGAGTTGGTAAACAGCACATAAGGCACCCATTCCTTATAGCGACTTCGGCCTATGTAAACCAATTAGCTACCTCTCGATTAGAATCCTGCTATTCGACCACTACAAGCCGGAACTTCGCCAGGTCCGCAAAATCGCGGAAATCAACCTTGTTATCAAATGTTAAGTCCCCAGGCACGGATTGTGGGATGTTACAGATGTTGTCTGAAAAAAAACTGCTGATTAACCAACCAACTAATCCGCAGCTGCTCTGCGAGTTTCTATGCAATTATTATAACAAAAGGCCCCTGTGGTGCGGAGGGAGAGGAGAAAGCGAGATAATCCACAGGGGCTTGAAGGCAAATTGTATTAAGTCAATAATACTATATTTTGTTTGTCATGTCAAGGCAAAAATCTCAGACCATCAAAAGGACCCGGCTTTCGCCTCACAAAGATAAAGTATACTTCATAATGTCTGCTACGCTGACGATGCCGACAAGTTTTCCATTTGAAGTTATAGGTACCCTTCGGACAAGACCCTTGGCAAGAAAGTCACAGATGTCGATGAGGTTGTCATCTATGTCAAAGGATATCGTATGCTCTGTCATAAAATAGCGGACCTTCTGGGTTTTAAGCCCTTCTTTATCATAAAGAAGGTTCAAAACATCTTTTTCAGAAAGAACTCCCGCGACGCTCATATCATCATAGACTACGGGTAAGCCAGAAACTTTCTCTTTTAACATTGTCTTCATGGCTTCTCGTATCGGTGTGTCTTCTTTAACCGTGATTACATTTCGAGTCATGATTTCTTCTGCAGTCAGCATCGTTAACTCCTGTAATTCGCCTTGGTTCTCTCTCAATTAACGGTTGTCGGTCACTGCCCGACCTGTACGTACGAGGATTATATGTTCTCATC